>BACX01000515.1 GCA_000333335.1 Sphingomonas-like bacterium B12
CCCGTTTCGCGTGGCGTCCGGGGGGACCGCTTCATGGGGTAAGTGGATGTGGGCGAGCAAGTCGCCCTTCATGACGAGCGCAACGGCGACGCTGACCGGCCGGTGGAAGGCACGCTGCTTGTGATCGCGCGGCATGTTCTGGCCATCTCGCCGGCGATCCGCGTGCATTTCCGCATCGTGTCGCCGACACTTGGATCGCTCGACGAGTTCGACATCTGCGCACTCGTCTCCGTTCCCGGTTTCATGGATGACACGTCCTTTCGCGCCGCCGCCTGATCCGGGTGGCGGCTGACACTGGCGCTTAACCGCCGCTGCGCTACATGGAGGCCATGCCCGCCTCCCGCTTCGACAGCCTGCCCAGCCGGCGCGCGATCATCGATCGGCGCAAGCTCGCCGATACGTTGGCCGAACTGCCCGACGATCCGGTCGCGCTCAAGCGCGAGGCGACGGTATTGCTCAAGCAGGCGCTGGACGCCGGGCGCATCGAGATCGGGCGCCGTCTCGCCGAACATCCCGCCCGCGGCCACGAGATCGCGGCGAGCTATGCCTTCCTGACCGACCAGATCCTCCGCCTCGTCTTCGATCTCGCCACCGAGCGGCTGATCGCGCGTACCAACCGCACGGCGGGCGAACGGCTCACGCTGATGGCGGTGGGCGGCTACGGTCGCGCCGAGATGGCGCTCTATTCGGATGTCGATATCGGCTTTCTCACCCCCTGGAAACAGACCGCCTGGGCCGAGCGGGTCATCGAGACGATCCTCTACATGCTCTGGGATCTCGGCTTGAAGGTCGGCCATTCCAGCCGATCGATCGACGAGACGGTGCGCATGGCGCGGAGCGACCTCACCATTCGCACCGCATTGCTGGAAGGCCGCTTCATCTGGGGCGACGAGGCGCTGTACGACGAGGCCGCGCGCCGCTTCGATGCGGAGGTGCGCCACGGCACCGACCGTGCCTTCGTCACCGAAAAACTCGCCGAGCGCGACGAGCGGCACCGGCGGATGGGCGACAGCCGCTACGTCGTCGAGCCCAACGTCAAGGAAGGCAAGGGCGGGCTACGCGACCTTCACACGTTGTTCTGGATCGGCAAGTACGTGCTCAACGTGCGCTCGGTGCCGGAGCTTGTCGGCGCCGGGCTGCTGACCGGCGAAGAGCTGCGCCAGTTTCAGCGTGCCGAGAACTTCCTGTGGGCGGTGCGCTGCCACATGCACGTCATCGCCAACCGCGCCGAGGACCGGCTGACTTTCGACCTGCAGCGCGAGGTGGCCGAGCGGATGCGCTATAACGAGCGGCCCGGCCGGTCACCGGTCGAGCGCTTCATGCAGCATTATTTCCTCACGGCGAAAATGGTGGGGACGCTGACCGGGGTGTTCCTCGCCCACCTCGACGAGACGTTCGCGCAGAAGGGCCGCCGCTTCGGCATGGCGGCGATCACCGGGCGGCGCAAACCCCGCAAGCTCGATGGCTTCGTGATCGATCGCGGCCGACTCTCGACGCCCGAGGACGGCTTCTTCGCCGCCGATCCGGTGCGGCTGATCGAAATCTTCACGCTCGCCGATCGGCACGGGCTAGAGGTCCACCCAGTCGCGATGCGCCAGGCCTCGCGTGACGCCAAGCTGGTCGACGGCGTGCGCAGCGATCCGCGCGCGAACGCCCTGTTCCTTGAGGTGCTGACTTCGCCGCGCACGCCCGGCATGGTGCTGCGCTGGATGAACGAAGCCGGCGTGTTCGGCCGTTTCATGCCGGATTTCGGCCGCGTCGTCGCGCAGATGCAGTTCGACATGTACCACCATTTCACGGTGGACGAGCACACCATCCACGCGATCGATCTCTTGAGCCGGATCGAGAAGGGCGACCTCGCGACCGATCATCCGCTGGTCCACAAACTGATGGGCCAGATCGTGATGCGCCGCGCGCTCTATGTCGCGGTGCTGCTGCACGACATCGCTAAGGGGCGCGGCGGCGATCATTCGGAGCTGGGTGCGGAGGTGGCGCACAAGCTCTGCCCGCGCCTGGGCCTCACGCCCGCCGAGACGGAGATGGTGGCGTGGCTGGTGCGCCACCACCTGCTGATGTCGCACACCGCCTTCAAGCGCGACCTCGCCGACTTCAAGACGATCCTCGATTTCGCCGAGAAGGTGCAGTCGCCGGAACGCCTGCGCCTGCTGCTTTCGTTGACGGTGGTGGACATCCGGGCGGTCGGCCCCGGCGTGTGGAACGGCTGGAAGCGCCAGCTGCTCGGTGACCTCTATCATGCCGCCGAGGAGGTTCTGCGACGCGGCCACAAGCAGAAGGGCCGGATGGAGCGGATCGAGGAGAAGCAGGAAAGGCTCGCCGCGACCCTGGGCTGGGCGCCGGATCAATTCGCCACCTACGCGAAGCGGATGCCGGACAGCTACTGGGTTGGCGAAGGATCGGACACGCTGGCGGCAAACGCGAACGCTATCGCACAGGCCGACACCGAGGAGCGATCGCTCTTCATCTCCACCAGCCCGGACGACGACCGCGAGGCGACCCTGGTGACGGTCTATGCCGCCGACCATCCCGGCCTCTTCTACCGCATCGCCGGCGCGATCCATGTCGCGGGCGGCAACATCATCGACGCGCGCATCCACACCACGCGCGACGGCATGGGCATCGACAATTTCCTGGTGCAGGATCCGTTCGGCCGGCCCTTCGACGATCCCGACAGGCTGGTGCGGCTGCGCATCGCGATCGAGGATGCGCTCGCCAACCGCAACAAGCTGGCCGACCGCCTTGCCGCCAAGCCGGCGCCGCGGATGCGCGCCGACGCCTTCGACATCGAACCCAACGTGCTGATCGACAACAAGGCGTCCAACCGCTTCACCGTGATCGAGGTGAACGCGCGGGATAGGCCGGCTTTGCTCCACGCGCTGGCACACGCGCTGTTCCAGTCGAAGGTGACGATCCACTCCTCGCACGTCGCCACTTATGGCGAGCGCGCCGTCGACACCTTCTACCTCACCGACCTCACCGGTGATAAGCTGCACGCCACCCAGCGCCTCAGGACGCTGGAACGACGGTTGCTGGCGGCGGCGGCCGGCGAGGAGCTTGAGGAAGCCGCCTGAAACGGGAGGCGTTCATGACGGTGACGGGAATCGGCGGTCTCTTCTTCCGCAGCCGCGATCCGGACGCGCGGGCGGCGTGGTACAAGGACCATCTCGGCGTGGATGCCGGGCACAGTTCCGTCTGGAACCAGGAGGCGGGGATGACGGTGTTCGCCCCCTTCAAGGCCGACAGCGACTATTTCGCGGCCGATCAGGCCTTCATGCTCAACCTGCGGGTCGAGGGCATCGAGGCGCTGGTCGCGAAGCTGGAGGCGGCGGGCATCGCGGTCGAGCGGCGCGACGAGTGGACCGGCACCGAATACGGCACCTTCGCGCGCATCCACGATCCCGAAGGCCTGCCGATCGAATTGTGGGAGCCGCCGGCTTGAGCGCGGCGCGCGCCTGGCACGCGGCCGTCGCGCTGCTGGCGCTGATCGGCCTCGCCATCGAATATCGCGTGACGGTCACCGGTCATCCCGGCCAGATCGTCGGGCGGACGGTCGTCTTCCTAAGCTTCTTCACCATCCTCACCAACACGCTGGTGATGCTGGCGAGCCTCGGCGCGGCCTTCGGCGGAGGATGGCTCCACCGATGGACCTCCGGTCCGGGCGTCTCGACCGCGATCTCGGTGCACATCACGGTGGTGGCGGTGATCTTCCAGCTGCTGCTGGCGAGCCTGGTCCACCTCACCCCGCTCGGCTGGTGGGGCAACATGCTAGTGCATCGACTGGTGCCGGCGCTGTGGCTGGTCGGCTGGATCGCCTTCGTGCCCCATGGCGGGATCGACCGATGGGCACCTCTGCGCTGGCTGATCTACCCGCTGGTCTACACCGCCTGGGTGCTGATCCACGGCGCGGTGACGGGCTGGTATCCCTACCCGTTCATGGATGTCGGAAAATATGGCGCGGGGCCTACAGCCGCGAAGATGGCGGTGATCGCCCTGTTCTTCGCAAGCCTCGGCTATGCGTATCGCTGGATCGACGGGCGGCTGGCAACCCGCACTTGATTCCCCTCCCTGGAAGGGAGGGGTTAGGGGTGGGTCTTGGGTCGCAATATGGACGCCAAGCCGGACGAATCAAAAGTCACGCGTGCCTCTACCCACCCCCAAAACCCCTCCCTTCCAGGGAGGGGGCCTTCAGCACGTCACTTCGGCGCGATCACCATCAGCATCTGACGGCCTTCCATGCGCGGAAACTGCTCGACCTTGGCGATTTCCGCCACGTCGGCCTGCACGCGCTGGAGCACCTGCATGCCCAGCTGACCGTGGGCAAGCTCGCGGCCACGGAAGCGTAGGGTGCACTTCACCTTGTCGCCCTCTTCGATGAACTCGAAGATCTTCTTCATCTTGGTCTGATAATCGTGGTCGTCGATGTTCGGACGCATCTTGATCTCCTTGATCTCCTGCGTCTTCTGCGACTTCCGGGCGAGATTGGCCTTTTTCTGCGCCTCGTACTTGAACTTGCCCACGTCCAGGAACTTGCAGACGGGCGGATCGGCGTTGGGCGACACCTCGACGAGATTCAGCCCCAGCTCATGCGCCTCCTCGATCGCCTCGCGCGTGTACATCACGCCGCGATTCTCGCCGTCCTCGTCGATCACGCGGACCTTGGGGACGTTGATGAACTCGTCGAAACGCGGGCCGTTGAGGGGCATTGGGGGCGCGCCGAGCGGGCGGCGCATCATCGGGGGTCGTATAGCGGCTTCTCCTGTTGTCGCCTGAATTGGGCGCATATAGGGGTTTGATGAACAAAACGGAAGATGCGGGCCCGCCACAGCTGCCCCGCATTCCGTAAAGTCAAACGCTCAACCGTGCAGATCGGGCGCGAGCGCTTCCGTCTTCAGCCGCTCGACCAGCGCATCCAGCGCAATCACCTCCTGCCGCGCGTCGGTGCCGAGCGGGCGGACGGCGACCGTGCGATCGTCGGCCTCGCGCTTACCCAGCACGAGAAGGTAGGGGACTTTCGCGAGACTATGCTCGCGCACCTTGTAGTTGATCTTCTCGTTGCGCAGGTCGGTTTCGACTCGGATGCCCGCCGCCGCCAGCGTCGCCGCGACCTCCTCCGCATAACCGTCGGCGTCCGACACGATCGTCGCCACCACCGCCTGCACCGGCGCCAGCCAGAGCGGGAACTTGCCGGCATGATGCTCGATCAGGATGCCGAGGAAGCGCTCGAACGTACCGAGGATCGCGCGGTGGAGCATGATCGGGCGATGGCGGTTGCCATCCTCGCCGACGTAGCTCGCATCGAGCCGCTCGGGCAGCACCGTATCGGTCTGCAGCGTGCCGCACTGCCACGTCCGGCCGATCGCGTCGGTCAGGTGGAATTCGAGTTTGGGCGCATAGAAGGCGCCCTCGCCCTCCAGTTCCTCCCAGCCGAACTCCGGCGTGTCGCGGCCGGTCGCCGCCACCGCGTCGCGCAGCGACTGTTCGGACCAGTCCCACATTTCATCCGAGCCGAAGCGCTTCTCGGGCCGCAGCGCAAGCTTGATGGCGTAGCTGTCGAAGCCGAGATCCTTGTAGATCACGTCGAGCAGGTCGCAGAAGCGCTTCACCTCGTCGACCAGCTGGTCGGCGCGGACGAACAGATGCGCGTCGTCCTGCGTGAACTGGCGGACGCGCATGATGCCGTGGAGCGCGCCATGCGGCTCGTTGCGGTGGCAGCAGCCGAACTCGGCCATGCGGATCGGCAGATCACGATACGACTTGATGCCCTGGCGGAAGATGAGGACGTGCGCCGGGCAGTTCATCGGCTTCAATGCCATCAGATCGCCCTCGCCGGAGAGGACGGGGCCGTCCTCCTCGGTGTTGGGGATCTCGTCGGGCACGACGAACATGTTCTCGCGATACTTGCCCCAGTGGCCGGACTGCTCCCACTGGCGCGCGTCCATCAGCTGCGGCGTCTTGACCTCGACATAGCCCGCCGCATCGAGCCGGCGGCGCATATAGGCCTCCAGCTGGCGCCACAGCATATAGCCCTTGGGGTGCCAGAAAACGCTGCCCTGGGCTTCGGACTGGAGGTGGAACAGGTCCATCTCCTGCCCGATCTTGCGATGGTCGCGCTTGGCGGCCTCTTCCAGCCGCGTGAGATGCTGGTCGAGCTGCTTCTTGTTGAGCCAGCCGGTGCCGTAGATGCGCGAGAGCATCGCGTTCTTCTGGTCGCCGCGCCAGTAGGCACCCGAGACGCGCGTCAGCTTGAACGCGCTCGGGTCCAGCTTGCCCGTGGAGGCGAGGTGAGGCCCGCGGCACATGTCGAGCCACGCGTCCTCGCCCTTACCGGCACGATACACCGTCAGCTCCTCGCCTTCGGGCAGCTCGGCGGCCCATTCGGCCTTGAACGTCTCGCCGTCGCGCTGCCAGCGCGCGATCAGGTCGGCGCGGCTCCACACTTCGCGGATCAGCGGCTCGTCCCTGGCGATGATCCTGCGCATCGCCTCCTCGATCGCGGGCAGATCCTCCTCGGTGAAGGGGCGGCCCTTCGGTGCGAAATCGTAATAGAAGCCGTCGTCGGTGGACGGGCCGAAGGTGATCTGCGTGCCGGGGAAAAGCTGCTGCACCGCCTCGGCCAGCACATGGGCGTAGTCGTGCCGGACGAGTTCGAGCGCGTCCGCCTCGTCCTTCGCCGTCACCAGCGCGAGGTTCGTGTCGCTCTCGAGCGGGCGCATGATGTCGCGCAGCTCGCCGTCGACCTTCGCCGCGATCGCCGCCTTGGCGAGCCCCGGCCCGATCGCCGCCGCGATGTCCGCCGGGGTAGTCCCCGGTGCTACCTCACGGACGGAACCGTCGGGCAGCGTGATCTTGAGCATCGCGGACATGGGTGTGCGGAATCCCGTTAAACGTGAGAATGCCCGCCTATGTACGGTCCCTCGCCGTGTAAGCAACCCGACTCAGGCGACGGCGATGACGCCCGCGAACAGGAAATGCCCCGCCGCATCGAAATCATAGCCGATCACGATCGAGGCACCCGGCGCGCAGGCATGGCAGGTCGCGGTCGGCGTCGTCACCAGCACGCGCAGGTTACCGGCGGGCGTCTTGTCGAAGGAGATCGTGCCGGGCGGCACCGGGAAGGCATCCGGATTGTCGGCCATCGCCGCCCTGTAGTCGGCGCGCAGCTTGTCGCCAGCGGTCAGCTGATAGGCATCGACATCGATCGGATCCCCCGCGACCGGCACCAGCCATGTGCCGCTGTTGGTGTTGGCGCGGAACGGATAGGTGACGGTGGCGATGCCGACCGGCCCCATCTGCTTCCAGCCCGAGACATAGCCCGGGCTGTCCGCCGCGATCAGCTTCTGGGTGAAGGCGATCGAGGCGGCCGAGGCGCCGCCTTTTCTCATCAGGTCGATCAGGCAGGCGTCGACCGCCTTGGCGTCACCCTTGCGGCAGACATCGATCCCCTGCCCCGACCATACCGCATCGGCACCGAGCGCCGCCGTCAGCTTCTCGGGCGCGCGGCCGATCGGCGGCGCATAGGTGAAGCCGACATATTTCTCGGCGCCGATCAGGCTGCCGTTGCGCGTGATCGTCAGCCCCGCCGCCTCGCCGCCGCGCGGACGCTGGACGTAATAGACGTAGTCGCCATTGGCGAAGCGGAAGCCGGGCCGGTCGCCGACTACCTCCGATCCGCCGAGCAGGCGGAGCGTCGGCTTGCTGGTCTGCTGCACACCGTCTGGATTGATCACCGGGCCTCGTTTCGCGAATCCGAAGGCTTGATAGACCAGCCCCTGCGGCGTCTCCGTCACCACCACGGTGCGACGCGAATCGATACCGATGAAGCGCGTGTGCGCCAGCCAACGGCAATCGAGCTGCTTGTCGTCGATCTTCACGCTGGTGATGGTCGGGACCGTCGCGCCGCCCTCGTCGATCATGCCGGGATTGACCGCGTGGACGTTGCCGACCTCCTTGCCGGCCCGCGACAGCGACCAGAATATCTGACCCGCGCCGGGATCCGCCGGCCCGACCTGATAGGCCTGCGTATCGAACCGTCCGTTGCGGCGATCGAGCAGGGTGATCAGGCTCGCGCCCTTGTCCACCTTGCCGGCGAACAGCGCGTAGGGGCTGCTCAGCGCGTCGCAGACGAACCAGCCATCGCGTACCGGCGCCGCGTTGATCCGCGTGACGCTATCGTCGGGCGATGCTTCCGCGATCGCGGGAGCGGCGGACGATGCGGCGATCAGGGCGGCGAGCAAGGCGAAGGCGGCGCGATTCATGGGCATCCTTGTGCGGTGCGACGGTTCGACACGCAATGCGACGCGCGCGCTTCGGTTCCGTGGCCGGCCCATGGGTTGACCGCAAGCGCTCCCTCCCGTCTTGTGCGCGTCCATCCTTAACGGAGTATGTGTGGCAAAGCGGCTGACCCTGTTCATCCTGATCGGCATGGTGCTGGGATTCGGCGCCGGCCTGATCCTGCACGCCACGCTGGCGGGGCCTGCGCTCGATCAGTGGGCGGGCTACCTCACCATCTTCACCGACCTGTTCCTGCGGCTGATCAAGATGATCATCGCGCCGCTGGTCTTCTCCACTCTGGTGGTGGGCGTCGCGCACATGGGCGACACATCGGCATTGGGGCGGATCGGTGGGCGGACGCTCGGCTGGTTCATCGGCGCCACCATCGTGTCGCTGACGCTGGGCCTGATCCTGGTCAACCTGCTGCAGCCGGGCGCGGACAGTGGGCTGACCCTGCCGGCGAGCGCGGAGAGCCTCAACCTCGATACCAAGGCTTTCAACCTCCACGATTTCTTCGTGCACATCGTGCCCGCCTCGATGATCGAGGCGATGGCCGACAACGACATCCTGCCGATCGTCGTCTTCTCGGTCTTCTTCGGCGTGGCGATCGTCGCGGTGGGCGATGTCGCCAAACCGCTGGTGACGGGCATCGAGGCGCTGGTCGCGGTGATGCTGAAGATCACCGATTATGTGATGCGCGTCGCCCCGATCGCGGTGTTCGCCGCCATCGCGCACGCCGTCGCGATCAACGGCGCCGGCATCGTCCTCACCTTCGGGCGCTTCGTCGGCAGCTTCTACATGGCGCTGTTCGTGCTGTGGGCGGTGCTGATCGGCGCGGGCTTCGTGATGCTGGGCGCACGCGCCGGCCGGCTGGTGCGGCTGATCCGCGAGCCGGCGCTGCTCGCTTTCTCCACCGCCTCGTCCGAAGCGGCCTATCCCCGCCTGCTCGAAGCGCTGGAAGAATTCGGCATACCGCGCCGCATCGCCAGCTTCGTGCTGCCGCTCGGCTACAGCTTCAACCTCGACGGATCGATGATCTACATGACCTTCGCGACCCTGTTCATCGCGCAGGTCTACGGCATCGACATTCCGATCGGGCAGCAGATCGTCATGGTGCTGATCCTGATGATCACGTCGAAGGGCATGGCCGGCGTGCCGCGCGCGAGCCTCGTCGTGATCGCGGCGGTGATGGGGCATTTCGGCATCCCCGAGGCGGGGCTGGTGCTGATCCTCGCCGTCGATCACTTCCTCGACATGGGCCGGTCCGCCACCAACGTCGTCGGCAATGCGGTCGCCGCCGCCGTGGTGGCGAAGTGGGAGGATGCACGCGAGACGCTGGACGAACCTTCGCCGGCATAGGATAAGGGCGCATCCTCCGATGGAAGGCGTCGCATGTTCTCCAAGCTGTTCCTCGATCATCCGGCCGATGTCGACGAAACCTATGTCGAGCATGCGCGCGAGGCGTCCTCCTACGGCTTCGCGATGATCGCGGCCGGCATGGCCTGCCTCGTCCACGCCGTGGTGCCGGCTCTCTTCAAGTCGACCGGCAGCCAGACGATCAAGACGCTGAACGACCGCCTCGTCCGCAAGCGCGGTGCCAAGCGCGACGCCACCATCGAAACGCGCCACGGCGGATGGGTGATCTGAACCCGGCGGAGCCACCGCACTTCCTTGAGCGCGACGGCTTTCCCCGCCTCGCCTTCCGCTTCCGGCCCGGCCGGGGTCCGGCGATCCTGTTCCTGCCCGGCTATGCCTCCGACATGGCGGGCAGCAAGGCCGAGGCGATCGACGCCTGGGCGGCCGAGAGCGGCCGCGCCATGCTGCGCTTCGATTATGCCGGCTGCGGCGAGAGCGAAGGCCGCTTCGATTCCGGCACGCTGGCGAGATGGCGCGACGATGCGCTGGCGATGGTGGATGCGAGCCAAGGCGATCTCGTGCTGGTCGGCTCCTCGATGGGCGGCTGGCTGATGCTGCTCGTCGCGATCGCCCGGCCGGACCGGGTGCGCGCGCTGGTCGGCATAGCCTCGGCACCCGATTTCTCGGACTGGGGCTACGATCAGGACGAGAAGATGCGCATCCTGCAGGAAGGCCGCATCGAGCAGCCCTCCGCCTACGGGCCGCCGATGGTGACGACGCGGGCCTTCTGGCAATCGGCGGAGTCACAACGCCTGCTCCACGCGCCGATCCCGTTCGAAGGGCCAGTGCGCCTGCTCCACGGCGAGGCCGACCCCGAGGTGCCGACCTGGGTGTCGCAGCGCGTTGCGGCGCTCGTCCGTTCAGCCGACGTGCAGACCATCCTCGTCAAGGACGGCGATCATCGCCTGTCGCGCCCGCAGGATATCGCGCTCCTGCTGCGCACCCTCGACACGCTGCTGGAGAGTCTGTGATCCTTCCCCTGCTGTTCGCCGTCGCGGCCGCCGCGACGCCCGGCCCTGTCGACGGTCGCGGTACGCAGGCTCGCTTCGATGCCTGCGCCCGGCTGTCCGACAGCGATCCCGCCGCCGCACAGAAGGAGGCCATCGCCTGGGCCAAGACCGGCGGCGGCGTGGCGGCGGTGCAATGTCTCGGCATCGCGCGGTCGGCCGGCGGCGACTGGAAGGGCGCGCTCGACGCGTTCACCACCGGCGCCACGCTCGCCGACCAGACGCATGACGGGCTGGCGTCGGCGAACCTTTGGGTGTCGGCGGGCAATGCCGCGCTGGCCGGCGGGGAGTTCGAGACGGCGCGCACGGATCTCTCCACCGCGATCGCCTCCCCCCTGCTGCCCGATCCGCTGAAGGGCGAGGCCTACGTCGATCGCGCCCGCGCGGCGGTGGGCGCCGGAGACACGGGCGCGGCGCGCGCCGACCTGGATCAGGCGGTGAAGCTGGTGCCGGCCGATCCGATGGCCTGGCTGCTCTCCGCCACGCTAGCGCGGCGGATGGGCGACACCACCCGCGCCAAGACGGACATCAACGAGGCGATGATGCGCGCGCCCAACCAGTCCGACATTCTCTACGAAGCCGGCAACATCGCCGCCACCGCCGGCGACATGGACGATGCCCGCGCGCAATGGACCCGCGCCTCGACCGCCGAGCCGGACAGCGATGCGGCGAAGCGGGCCAAGGCCGAGCTGGCGGCGTCGGGTGGCCCTTCCGCAAAACCGGTGTCGGCGTCGCGACCGAAACCGCAGGGGCGCTAGTCATCGGCCGCGCGCGGACCTATCTGTGCGCACGCCATGAAATATCTCCACACCATGATCCGCGTCTCGGACCCCGCCGAGACGATCCGCTTCTTCGAGCTTCTGGGCCTGAAGGAGACCCGCCGCTTCGACAGCGAGCAGGGGCGCTTCACCCTTATCTATCTCGCCGCCCCCGGCGACGAGGCGGCCGAGGTGGAGCTGACCCACAATTGGGGCGAGACCGGCTATGACGGCGGCCGCAATTTCGGCCACCTCGCCTATCGCGTCGACAATATCTACGATCTGTGCGCCAGGCTGATGGGCGCCGGCATCACCATCAACCGCCCGCCGCGCGACGGCCACATGGCCTTCATCCGCACGCCCGACAACATCTCGATCGAGCTGCTGCAGGCCGGCGATCGCCTCGCGCCCGCCGAACCCTGGGCCTCGATGCCCAACACCGGCAGCTGGTAAGTCCCGATGGCGGTCTCGCTCGTCCCTGTCCCCGCGCTCAGCGACAATTACGTCTGGCTGCTCCACGACGAAGCGAGCGGCGAGACGGTGGCGGTCGATCCGGGCGAGGCCGCGCCGGTGCTGAAGGCGGCGGACGCACGCGGCTGGACCATCACGCAGGTGTGGAACACGCACTGGCATCCCGATCATGTCGGTGGCAATGCCGAGGTCAAGGCCGCGACCGGCGCCACCATCACCGGCCCGCACGAGGAAGGCCGCATCCCGACGCTGGATCGCACGATCGGCGAAGGCGATACGGTGAGGATCGGCGAACATGAGGGCGTGGCGATCGCGGTCGGTGCGCACACGTCCGGCCACATCGCCATCCATGTGCCGTCGCTCGACGTCGTGTTCACCGGCGACACGCTGTTCGCGATGGGCTGTGGCCGGCTGTTCGAGGGCAGCGCCGCCGACATGTTCGCCGCGATGCGCAAGCTGGAGGCGCTGCCGCCCGAAACCCGCGTCGCGTGCGGCCACGAATATACCGTCTCCAACGGCCGCTATGCCGTCACGGCAGAGCCGGACAACGCGGCGGCGAAGCAGGCGCTTGCGGATGCGGAAGCGCTGCGCTCCGAGGGCAAGCCGACGCTTCCTTCCACCATCGCAGCCGAGCGCGCGACCAACCCCTTCATGCGCGCCGCGACCGTGGAGGAACTGGCCGCGCGCCGCGCCGCCAAGGACGGCTTCAAGGGCTAGGCACCGACGTACCGTCCTTGCGTTGTAGCATCGGAAAGGACTTCGCCATGCGCATCCTGACGCTCACCACCCTGCTCTCGCTCGCGGCGACCCCGCTGGCGGCCCGCCCGCCGTCGCAGGACCAAGCGCTCGCCGGCCGCACGCCCGGCGCGCCGACAAGCTGCATTACCCAATCGCGGATCGACGACACCACGATCTTCGATTCGGGCGCGATCCTGTACCGGATGAAGGGCGGCCCCGATTATCTCAACACGCCGGGTTGCCCGAATTTGCGGCACGATCGCACGATCATCAGCCACACCTATTCCGGACAGCTGTGCCGCGGCGACGTGCTGACCGTGGTCGATCCGCCGAGCGGGATGGGCTTCGGCGGTTGCCCTCTCGGCGATTTCATACCTTACGAACGGGCGAAGAAGCCTTAATAGGCGGACGCCTTGTAGAGCGCATCGAGCCGCGCGCCATAACGCGCGCGGATGACGTGGCGGCGGATCTTCATCGACGGCGTCAGCTCGCTATTCTCGATGGTGAAGGCCTCGTCCGCCACCAGCACGCGACGCACCTTCTCGGTGGTGGACAGGTCGGCGTTCACCCGGTCCACCGCAGCCTGCAGCGCGCGCTGCAGCGCCTCCGGCCCGGCGTCGGGCACCGTCTTCGCCCAATCCACCTGCCATTCGGGATCGGGCACGACGAGGCCGACCAGATAGGGCCGCCGGTCGCCCGACACCATCGCCTGCAGGATTTCGGGCTGGAGCGTCAGCATCCCCTCGACCCGCTGGGGCGCGACATTGTCGCCCTTGTCGTTGACGATGATGTCCTTCTTGCGATCGGTGATGACCAGCCGCCCCTTGTCGTCGATGTGGCCGATGTCGCCGGTCGAAAGCCAGCCGTCGGGGGATAGGACGCGCGCCGTTTCCGCCGGATTCTGCCAATATCCCTTCATCACCAGTTCGCCGCGCACCTGGATCTCGCCATCCTCGGCGATGCGGATCTCGGTATCGTTGCGGTCCGCGAGGACATCGCCCTCGAGCCTGCTTACTGGGCGCAATTCCCGGCCAACTTCAAATATGTCGTGCGCCGTTCACTCGTCTCGACGGCCAATTTTGCGGGTCTGGCAAGCCTTCACAATTTCCCGGTCGTCAGGCGACGGGCAA
>BACX01000514.1 GCA_000333335.1 Sphingomonas-like bacterium B12
GCGGAGGTGAGCACCGCGTCGGTCGGGTTGAGCCGCGCGCGCAGGCTCTCGCGATAGCAGGCCATGTCCTCGATCGGCTTGCGCGCGACGCCGGTGTCCATCGCCGCCTGCGCCACCGCCGGCGGGATCGTCTCGATCAGGCGGGGATCGAACGGCGCCGGGATGATATATTCGGGGCCGAACTTGTGCGCGACGCCATAGGCGGCCGCGACATCCTCATGCACCTGCTGGCGCGCCAGCGCGGCGAGCGCATGCGCGGCGGCGACCTTCATCTCCTCGTTGATCGTGGTCGCCCGCACGTCGAGCGCGCCGCGGAAGATGAAGGGGAAGCCCAGCACGTTGTTGACCTGGTTCGGGTAATCCGACCGGCCGGTGGCGATGATAGCGTCGGGCGCCGCCTCCAGCGCATCTTCGGGCAGGATTTCCGGATCGGGATTGGCCATGGCGAAGATGATCGGCTTCGGCGCCATCGACTTCACCATCTCCTTGGTCAGCGCGCCCGCGACCGACAGGCCGTAGAAGACGTCGGCGCCCTTGATCGCCTCGGCGAGCGTGCGCGCGTCCGTCCTGGCGGCATGGGCCGACTTCCACTGGTTCATGCCCTCGGTGCGGCCCTGGTAGATCACGCCCTTGGAATCGCAGAGGATCACGTTGTCGGGCTTCACGCCGAGCGCTTTCGCCAGCTCGGTGCAGCTGATCGAGGCGGCGCCCGCGCCGTTGACGACGATCCGGATGTCCTTGAGATCGCGGCCGGTGATGTGACAGGCGTTGATCAGGCCGGCGGCCGAGATGATAGCCGTGCCGTGCTGGTCGTCATGGAAGACCGGGATGTTCATGCGCTCGCGCAGGGTCTGCTCGATCACGAAGCATTCGGGCGCCTTGATGTCCTCGAGGTTGATGCCGCCGAAGCTCGGCTCCATCAGCTCGACCGCGTCGATGAAGCGGTCGACATCCTCGGTCGCCAGTTCGAGGTCGATCGAATCGACGTCGGCGAAGCGTTTGAACAGCACCGCCTTGCCTTCCATCACCGGCTTCGACGCCAGCGCGCCCAGATTGCCGAGGCCGAGGATCGCGGTGCCGTTGGAGATGACGGCGACCAGATTGCCCTTGGCGGTATAGTCGTAGGCGGTGTCCGGATCGGCGGCGATGGCCTTCACCGGCACCGCGACGCCCGGCGAGTAAGCGAGCGCGAGGTCGCGCTGCGTCGCCATCGGCTTCGACGCGATGATCTCGATCTTGCCGGGGCGGCCCTGGGTGTGGAAATCCAGCGCTTCGCGTTCGGAAAATTGCAGACGCTCGGCCATTTCCACCTTCTCCACAGCTTTTGCCCAGCCCTTGGGGCATGATGCTGGCGAGGGCAAGCCAAAGCCGGTAGCAGCAGGCCAATGAGCGGAACTAGCGGGCCGGCAACCGGCGCCCAGACCCCGATGATGGCGCAATATCACGGTCTCAAGGCCGAGGCGCCCGATTGCCTGCTCTTCTACCGGATGGGCGACTTCTTCGAACTGTTCTTCGAGGATGCGCACATCGCCGCCGCGACGCTCGACATCGCCTTGACGTCGCGGGGCGACGGAGCGCCGATGTGCGGCGTGCCGGTGCATGCCGCCGACGCCTATCTGGCGCGGCTGATCAAGGCAGGGCACCGCGTCGCCGTCGCCGAGCAGGTGGAGACGCCCGAGCAGGCCAAGAAGGCGCGCGGATCGAAGGCGCTGGTGGCGCGCAAGATCATCCGCCTGGTCACGGCTGGCACGCTGACCGAGGAGAGCCTGCTGGATTCGCGCTCCGCCAACTGGCTGGTCGCGCTAGCCGAACAGGGCGCGCGCGTCGGCTTGGCGGCGGCGGACATCTCGACCGGACGCTTTGAGCTGGCCTCCGTGTCGGCTGCCAGCCTCGATGCCGAGCTGGCGCGGCTGGGGCCGTCCGAAGTGGTGATCGCGGAAGGCGCGCAAGGGCCGAGCGATGCCGTCATCGCGTCGCGTGGCCCCTTCCAGAGCGGCGAGGGCGAGCGGCTGTTGAAGGCGCGCTTCGGCGTGGCGACGCTCGATGGCTTCGGCACTTTCGACAAGGCGGCTCTGGCGGCGGCGGGCGGCCTGCTCGCCTATCTCGATCGCACGTCGCAGGGCGGCAGCCTGTTCCTCCAGCCCCCGACGCCGCGGACGCCTGAGGATCATATGGCGATCGACGCGGCGACGCGCGAAAGCCTCGAACTGACGCGCACGCAGTCAGGCGAACGCAAGGGCAGCCTGCTCGATGCGGTAGACCGCACCGTGACGGGCGCCGGCGCGCGGCTGCTGGCGGCGGACATCTCGGCGCCACTCAACGAGGCGGGGACGATCGAGGCGCGGCTCAACCTCGTCGGCTGCTTCGCCGAGGACGGGACGTGCCGCGACCGGCTGCGCGGACGTCTGCGCGCATTGCCGGACATCGGCCGAGCGCTGGGTCGGTTGGTGGCCGGACGCGGATCACCCCGCGACCTCGGCCAGCTACGCGACGGGTTGGCGGGTGCGCGCGACCTGCACGAACTGCTCGACGCGCTCGAAGGTCCACCCGCCCTCCTCGTCCAGCTGATGCCGCAGCTGCGCGGCCACGGCGCGCTGGTCGACAAGCTCAGCCGCGCGCTCGTCCAGACGCCGCCGATCGACGCCTCGGACGGCGGCTTCATCGCGGAAGGCTTCGATGCCGCGCTCGACGAGCTGCGCGGCCTGGCCGGAGACGGCCGCCGCGCCATCGCCGCGCTGGAGGCGCGCTTCCGCGAGCAGACCGCCATCTCCGGCCTCAAGATCCGCCACAACGGCGTCCTTGGTTATCATATCGAGGTGGGCGCGAAGTTCGCCGATCCGCTGATGAAGCCCGAGAGTGGCTTCACCCATCGCCAGACGCTCGCCGGCGTCGTCCGCTTCAATTCTTCCGAGTTGCACGAGTTGGCGATGAAGGTGGCGCAGGCCGGCAATCACGCGCTCGCCGCCGAGCAGGCGCATCTAGAGGAGCTGATCGACCTGGCGCTGGGTCAGCGTGATCCGATCGCCACCACAGCCGACGCGCTCGCCCGCCTCGACGTCGCTTCGGCCCTTGCCGAGCGCGCCATCGAGGGCGGCTGGTGCCGGCCAGAAGTCGTCCCGCACGCCTGTTTCGAGATCGAGGGCGGGCGTCATCCGGTCGTCGAGGCCGCCGTCGCCGCTTCCGGAGAGCGCTTCGTCGCCAACGATTGCGGCCTATCGGAGGACTCCCGCCTCTGGCTCGTCACCGGCCCGAACATGGGCGGCAAGTCCACCTTCCTGCGCCAGAACGCGCTGATCGCGGTGCTGGCGCAGGCGGGCAGCTTCGTGCCGGCCGCCTCCGCCACGCTGGGCCTCGTCGATCGCCTGTTCAGCCGCGTCGGCGCATCGGACAATCTCGCGCGCGGCCGCTCCACCTTCATGGTCGAGATGATCGAGACCGCCGCGATCATCTCCCAGGCGAGCGAGCGCAGCTTCGTCATCCTCGACGAGGTGGGGCGCGGCACATCGACCTATGACGGCCTCGCCATCGCCTGGGCGGTGCTGGAGGCGATCCACGAGACCAACCGCTGCCGCTGCCTGTTCGCCACGCACTACCACGAACTGACGCGCCTGGCGGGGAGGCTCGACGCGCTCAGCCTCCACCATGTCCGCGCCAAGGAGTATAAAGGCGATCTCGTCCTGCTCCACGAACTGGCATCGGGCGCGGCGGATAAGAGCTACGGCCTCGCCGTCGCGCGGCTGGCCGGCCTGCCCAAGCCGGTCTTGGCGCGCGCCAAGGACGTGCTCGCCCGCCTGGAGAAGGGCCGCGAGAAGACCGGCGGCATAGCGGCCGGCCTCGACGACCTCCCGCTCTTCGCCGCCGCGACGGAGCGGGAAGCGGAGGCTCCCGATCCGCTCCGCGAGGCGCTCGGCAAGATCGACGTCGACGCGCTCAGTCCGCGCGACGCGCTGGAGCTGATCTATCGGCTGAAAGGCCTGGCCGGCGAGTGATCCCGCTCCCGTCTTAGACTTTCGTCGATACACGTGTTTCACGGCCCTTGCGCACGGGGCACTTTCATGATGATCTCGTGACAGTCGCGAAACGGCCCGTTTCGCGTGGCGTCCGGGGGGACCGCTTCATGGGGTATGTGGATTGGGGCGAGCAGGTCGCCCTTCATGACGAGCGCAACGGCGACGCTGACCGGCCGGTGGAAGGCACGCTGCTTGTGATCGCGCGGCATGTTCTGGCCATCTCGCCGGCGATCCGCGTGCATTTCCGCATCGTGTCGCCGACACTTGGATCGCTCGACGAGTTCGACATCTGCGCACTCGTCTCCGTTCCCGGTTTCATGGATGACACGTCCTTTCGCGCCGCCGCCTGATCCGGGTGGCGGCTGACACTGGCGCTTAACCGCCGCTGCGCTACATGGAGGCCATGCCCGCCTCCCGCTTCGACAGCCTGCCCAGCCGGCGCGCGATCATCGATCGGCGCAAGCTCGCCGATACGTTGGCCGAACTGCCCGACGATCCGGTCGCGCTCAAGCGCGAGGCGACGGTATTGCTCAAGCAGGCGCTGGACGCCGGGCGCATCGAGATCGGGCGCCGTCTCGCCGAACATCCCGCCCGCGGCCACGAGATCGCGGCGAGCTATGCCTTCCTGACCGACCAGATCCTCCGCCTCGTCTTCGATCTCGCCACCGAGCGGCTGATCGCGCGTACCAACCGCACGGCGGGCGAACGGCTCACGCTGATGGCGGTGGGCGGCTACGGTCGCGCCGAGATGGCGCTCGAGGTCGTCCATCTCGCGCAGGATCGACAGACACCGCTCATAGAAGACCTGGCCGGCGTCGGTAAGCGACAGCCGCCGGGTCGAGCGCTCGATCAGCCGAACGCCAAGTCGTGTTTCGATGCGAGCGACCATCTTGCCGACCGCCGACGCCGTCATGTGGAGGCGTCGCGCGGCCTGCGAGAAGCTGCCGGTTCGACGATACG
>BACX01000513.1 GCA_000333335.1 Sphingomonas-like bacterium B12
CAGCTCGGCGGATCGCCGCGCAGCGCGACGATGTGGCGGACACCCGCCTCCCAGTAAGCCCGCGCGATCTCGTCCACCTCCTCGCGCGTCGCCTCGACGCAGGTGAGGTGCGCAGCCGCCGGGATCGTCGTCTCCTTCGCGATCCGCGCGACCGTCGCGTGAGTGCGTTCGCGGGTCGAACCGCCGGCCCCGTACGTCACCGAGACGAAGCGCGGCCCGAGCGGTGCCAGCGTCTGGATCGCATCCCAAAGCTGCGTTTCCATCTTCTCGCTCTTGGGCGGGAAGAATTCGAACGACACCTGCGCGTCGCCCGCCAGATCGGCGAAGAGCGGCGCATCGAGCGCGCGGCGGGCCTCTTCCAATTCGGACATCGTCGGCATCACGCAACCCTTCGGACAGGCTCGGCCGGGCGTTCGCCCAGCCACAGCTTCACGGTCAATTCCCCGCCTTCCAGCGCATCGATATGGGAGGGCGCCAGCCCGGCCGCGCCGAACCACTCCTCCATCTGCTGATCGGAGAAGCCCAGGCGGGCGTGCGCCGCCTGATCACGCAGCTCCTCGCGTTCGTGCGGGGCGAAATCGGCGATCAGCAGGCGGCCGCCCGGCCCGAGCAGGCGCGCGGCCTCGGCCACTGCGGCGGCGGGCTGCTGCGCATAATGCAGCACAAGGTGGAGCACGACGATGTCGGCCGAGCGATCCTGAAGCGGCAGCGCATACATATCGCCCTGCCGTAGCTCGGCCTTGGCGATCTCCGCGCGCGAGGACAATTTGGCGCGGGCAAAGCGGAGCATTTCCGGCGAGCGATCGATGCCGATCGCGCTCTCAGCGCGTGGCCCGAGCAGTTCCAGCATCCGCCCCGTACCCGTGCCGACATCGACGAGCCGGCCGATCGGCCCCTCGCCCAGCACGCGGCCGATCGCAGCCTCCACCTCGGCCTCCGCGACGTGGAGCGAACGGATCGCGTCCCATTCCGCCGCATGGCCCTCGAAATAGCGCTCCGCCGCGACCGATCGTTCGGCGCGCACAGCATCGAGACGCGCGAGATCGCCCGACGCATCACCCTGCCCCCAGGCATCGATCGCATCGAACACCGGCGCGACGCGGCGCGGATCGCCGAGCGCCAGGAACACCCAGCTGCCCTCGCGCCGCCGGTCGGTCAGCCCCGCATCGGCGAGAATCTTCACATGGCGCGAGACACGCGGCTGGCTCTGCCCCAGAACCTGTGCCAACTCGCCCACCGAAAGCTCCATCACGCGCAGCAGCGCGACGATCCGAAGCCGGGTCGGATCGGCGAGCGCACGAAAAATAGCGAGGGCGTCCTTCATCGGAATAACGATATAAAGATATCCTTATATCGGTCAATCGACTTGTGACGGCACTTCCTGCGTGGCAAGCGGCAACCTATCTCCGGTGCAAGTGTTACACCGCCGTATCCGCAAGGGGGGGATGATTTTGTCGACGCGCGCCTGGAAAACC
>BACX01000512.1 GCA_000333335.1 Sphingomonas-like bacterium B12
CGGGCGCCCGCCAGCCCGAACCGGAGACGCCGGCATGACGAGCGTCCTCAAGCGCCTCTTCTCGAACATCAACGACGTCGATGTCGCGCAATCGCAGGTCGATGCCGCGCGCGGCCGGCTGATGGCGACGATCGAGCAGATCCAGCAGAAGATCGCTCCTTCCACGCTGATGGACGAGGCGCTGGAGCAGGTGAAGACGCGCTCCGCCGAACTGGCGCGCAGCACCGGCAAGGTGGTGCGCGAACGCCCCGCCACCGTCGCCGCGACGGCGGCCGGCATCGGGCTGCTGCTCGCCGCCAAGCCGCTGTCCAAGCTGTTCGCCGGCCGCAAAACGGCGGAGGAACCCTCCCCGCCCAAACCCCGTTCACCCCGTACCCGCAAACCCCGCAAGCCCGCTTCGTAAAGGACAAGGCCCATGACCGAGACCTCCGGCAGCGACGAGACCCCGGCGACCACCACCCGCCAGGCCATCCGCGACGGCATCGACGATGCCTATGCCAAGGCCAGCAAGACAGCCCATGCGGCCGTCGAACGCACCAAGGACGGCATCGAACAGGCGCGCGACAAGGTGACCGACGCCTATTCTTCGGGCCGCGACAAGGCGTCCGAAGCCTATGCATCGGCGCGCCAGAAGACGGCCGAGGGCTTCGACAGCAATCCGCTCGCGATACTGCTCGGCGGTATCGCCGTCGGCGCGGTGCTGGGAGCCCTCCTCCCCCGCACCGAGCGCGAGGCCAAGGTGCTCGGCGCGATGGGCGAGAAGGTGCGCGGTGCCGCTGGCGAAGCGATCGAGGCGGCCAAGGGCGCCGGCCGCGACAAGCTCGATGAACTGGGCCTCAGCAAGGACCATGCCCGCGAGACGATGAAGTCGCTGCTGGACGGCGCCATCGCCGCCGCCGGATCGGCCGGTGCCGCCGCCATCGACAGCGCGAAGAAGAAGGGCCCCTGAAAAGCCGGTGAACCAACCGGCACAGGCTGCGTTAATGTCGGCCCGGCCATAAAACGGCCCATCTTTTTACGGCCTGGAGAGGCGTCTCCGGCCGATGTTCACGGAGTGTTGCATGTCTCGTTTCCGTCTGATGCTTGGTGCCGCGCTGCTGGGCGCTTCCGGCTTTGTCGCCACGATGGGCTCGGCACCCGCCTCGGCCGCCGCCGTCGACAACAGCGACCCGTCGCGCTTCATCTCCACGTTGTCGGGCCAGGCGTTCAGCACGCTCCATTCGGGCAGCCAGGCTGCGGCGCGCGCACAGTTCCGCACCCTGCTCGGCCAGTATTTCGCAGTCGACCAGATCGGCGACAAGCTGATCGCGCGCTGGAAGCCGCAGATCAGCCCGGCGCAATATTCGGCCTACAAGGCGGCGCTGCCCGGCTTCATCATCAACACCTACGCCGATCGCCTGTTCGA
>BACX01000511.1 GCA_000333335.1 Sphingomonas-like bacterium B12
GATGCGCCGGCGTCGCGTCGATCCCCTCGGCCGCGNCGATCAGGGGATCGATCGCCTGCCCCTCGTCGCCGGTGTGGAGCGGAAGGAGCCGACATCGCTCTTCCAGTCGCCCGCCGCGCCGCGCAGCAGCGCGCCGTCCGCCCAGATGCGGTGGATCGCCCGCACCGGCCTCGCCGAAAGCGCCACCGCGAAGGAGGCTGAGTAGCTGTAGGTGGTGGTCGTGGGTCTGCCCTTGCCGCCGGATTTGTGCGTACTCTCGCGCAGGTCGGTGGCCCAGATCACCGATCCGGATACGCGCATCGTGCCGAACAAGCGGGGCAGATCGGCGCCGTAGGAGGAACCCTGCACGGCGAGGCTGTCGAGGCGCGGCCCCTTCGCGCCCTTGGGCGTGAAGATCGCGCGATCGATCTGGTTCCCGATCACCGCGCCGATGGCGCCGCCGATCGGCCCGCCGACGACGGTGCCGACGGCGGTGAGGACGAGAGTGGCCATGAGCTTCCTTTCAGGCGACGCGCCAACGGCCGAGCGTCGGCCAGGGCGGCGGCCCCGGCACCTCGACCACCCGGCGCAGGCCCGCATCGGCATGGATGAAACCGCGATCGGTAAGGATCGCGAGATGAAGTTGATGGGCTCCCGGCCGCAGGAGCAGCAGGTCGGCGGCTCGTGACGCCCCCTCCGCCCGGACGAACCCGGCCCCCTCGATCCCGGCCGACACCCGAGCCGGATCGCCGCCGCGCAGGGCGTAGCCGGTCGGCACGCGCTTCCGACCGTAGGCGACCGCCGCCAGTCCGATGCAATCCAGCCCATTGGATAGAGAGCGCCCGTGCAACCGGAACCGCACGCCCACGCAGGCCCGTGCGGCGGCGATCACAGCCGCCTCGTCCGGCGCCATCAGTCGGTGCCGTAGCGGGTGAGCAGATCGACGCCCGGCAGATAGGGCTCGCCCCGGAAATTGGCGGCGTTGGCGAACCGGGTCCGGCAAGTGTCGAGCAGGCGGTCGCACCCCTCCAGCAGTTCGGCCCGCGCGCCCTCGGCGATCGCGAAGGCCGGGGGATCGCGCAGCGTCACCGTCGCGCCGGTCGAGGAGAGGATCGCCGCCGACAGGCCCGCATTGTCGCCGTCGAGCCAGCGAAGCCGGCCATAGCCGTATGCGTTGGCCGATGGTTCGGCGACATCGAGCGTCAGCACCTCGTCCGCCACCGCCGTCACCTGCGCGACGCGGGTCCGCGCCGCCAGATCGCCCCGGCAACGCCGGTCGCCGAGCTGCGCCCGGCAATCGGGCGAGGTGCGCTCGACCACCGGCCGTTCCAGCAGGGCTGTCGGCCCGCGCAGTTCGGCGGTGAAGGCCGCATCGCCGATCGAGACGTCGCCGATCTCGCCCCGCGCGATGACCAGCGGATCGGATGGATCGGTCCAGTCGACCGCGCAAAGGGTGAGCGCGGCGCCGTCCCAGCGCCCGGCGGTGAGGTCGTCGGACGTGATCGCATCATGGGTCAGCGCCCCCTCGATATCGAGGGTGTCGACGTCGAACCCGTCCGACTGGCGGATCGCGGACGGCACCATGCCGGGGCTGGAGCGATAGGCCACGCCGCCGATCGTCAGGTCGCGATCGTGCGCGGTGAAGCCGATGCTCACTCCATCCGCGCGATCGAGCCGCCAGCACAGCGCCATCGTGGTGAGCGCGCCGTCGAGCCAGGCGACGCTCATGGCTCGCGCACCTCGATCAGCGGCACGCTCGGCGCCTCCCCGGCCAGGAAGGTGGCACGACTGACCTCCAGCCTGTCCTCGGCGAAGCGCACGGGAACGTCGAAGTCGAAGCTGGCCGTCACCTCGGCACCGGCGGCGGGCGCGGTGACGAAGGAGACGATGCCGCCGTCGAGCAGCGACCATCCTTCGGCGGCCTCGACCCCGCCGACCGCGACGCGCACGCTGTCCGCCACCGGCCGGGTGATCCGCCGCAACTGCACCTCCTCGCCGTCACCGTAGCGCTT
>BACX01000510.1 GCA_000333335.1 Sphingomonas-like bacterium B12
GCGCGCGGCGAGAGAACCGCCAGCCGCCATCGCTCCAGGCGGCCAGTGTCAGCGCCTGCCCCGCCCACGCCCCCACCGCAGATTCGCCGACGATCCAGCATTGGCCGGGCGCGGGCGCAGACGGCGGAGTATCCACCAGCAGGCTTTCGACCGCCGGCTGGAGCAGCGCGTCGATCCGCAGAAGCGCCTCGTTGTGGAACAGTTCCTTCTGAGCCTGGCCGGAGGCGATGAAGGGCAAGGCGAGGCGCGCGGTGGCATCGGTCATATCAGGCTCCCAGCGTCATGGTTAGGGTGGCGGGTGGCAGGGAGGCCGCCGTCGTGCCGATCTGCGCGATCGTGATGATCAGCGGCCCGGTGCCGCCCATAGCGGCCAGGTCAGCGGGTGCGATCGTCGCGACCGTCTCCGTAACGGTGAGCGAGCGGGTCACCCCGCCAGAGCGCGACAGGAGGAGCTGGTAACGCTCGGCTTCCTCCGCGAGGGGCGCGTCGGTATCGTCCAGCCAGTTCCAGCCCGCACGGCTGCGGCGGGTCCAGCCGACCGAGACGGAACCATCGGGCATAGCCGTGCCGTGGAGCGCGACGGGCGCCGGCGGCCGCATGGCGCGGGCCTGGAAGGTAAGCTGCGTTTCCGCCGACTCGCCGTCCCCTACCCCGCTCGCCGACACCCGTACCGTCCGGCCGATCGCGGACAGCGGCAACGGCCAGGCGAGCAGCGTGTCCGGATCGATCAGCACGAAGCCATCGCCGATCGCATGGCCGCCTGTCGCCCATTCGCTGCCCCGGCGACCACGGAGCAAACCCGCGAGTCGGAACAGGCGCGGGCCGATCTGCTCGGCGGAGGCGAACTGGATCAGCTCCTCGCCCAGCAAAGCCAGGTTCGCGCCCGCCGAAAGACCGGTGCCATCGCTGCCCGCCAGCGCCATCGCGTCGTTCAGCAGCAGGATGTCGACGCTGTTCGTATCGTCTCGCACCGCACTGCTTCCAGAGGCCAGCAAGGTCACCGCCTGCCCCATGATCGCCGGCGCGGCCGTGCCGCCGATCGCCTGCCAGCTTGCGCCGTCGTCGAGGCTCAGCGTCAGCGCCGCCTTGCGCCAACCCGCCGACTCACCGGCCGCCGCGATCAGCAGCGTAGGCGCGGTCGCCGGATCATCGCCGAACGACGGCAGATCGAGCAGCGCGAGCGTCGTCGGCCCGTGCAGCAGGTCGGGCTGCGACAGGCCGGAACCGCTGCTCGCCGGTGGCGCGTCGCCGGTCGCGGCGGGCAGCCGCTGGACGGTCAGCGTCAGTGCCATGTCCTCGAAGGCGCGCTCGGTCACCCGCCAGCGCCCGCCCTGGCCCGGCACAGTGACGATCGCGCCGGCCGCCACGTCAAGGTGCCGCCACGGCAGCGCCAGCCGCGCCGTCGTCCGCGCCGCCCACTCGCGCGCCAGCCGCGCCTCGACGATGCTCCGCGCATTCGATGCGTCGACGGCGGCGGGCAGATCGATCGCGCCCGCGCGGCGTGC
>BACX01000509.1 GCA_000333335.1 Sphingomonas-like bacterium B12
CCGTGGCCGGCGCGGCGGTGACGATCAGCGACAGCTGCGACGGGCGCAAGCTCGCCACCGGCACGACCGGGAGCGACGGGCGGGTGATCGTGCCCAATGGTCTGCCCGATCCCTCGACCTACGAGAATTGCCAGAGCACGGACGGGCATCCGCTGATCGTCTCGGCTCGGCATGGCGACGATTATTCCTTCGTGCTGACGACCTGGAACAAGGGCATCGCGCCCTACGATTTCGACCAGCCCTTCGGCTATTCGCCGGCCGAGCCGGTGTTCCACACCATCTTCGACCGCACCCTGCTGCGCGCCGGCGAAACGGTGCACATGAAGCATGTCTACCGCGCGCAGACGCCGACCGGTTTCCGATCGGCCGGGGCGGTCTCCGGCACGCTGACGCTCAGCCATTCGGGATCGGACACCAGCTTCGAGGTGCCGATCAGCCTCGGCGGCGACGGCATCGGGGAGAGCAGCTGGACGCCCCCCAAGGGCGCGCCGATGGGCGATTACAACCTGCAGGTGAAGATCGGCGACAAGACCATCTACACCGGCCAGTCGGTGCGGGTGGACGAATATCGCCTGCCGACGATGCGCGCCTCGGTGAGCGGGCCGAAGGAGAAGCAGGTCAATCCCAAGCGCGTGCCGATGGACCTTTATGTCGGCTATCTGTCGGGCGGCGGGGCGGGCAAGGCGCCGATCAAGCTGCGCACCGCCTACGACACGCTCTCCGACAATCCCGACGGGTGGGACGGCTGGACCTTCGGCGGGCAGGCGGTGAAGGAAGGTACCGTCCCGCTCGACCAGGACGAGAATGAGGGGGGGACGCCGCAGCTTCCCGCCGCGACGACGATCCCGCTGGCGCTCGACGCGCATGGCGCGCTGCGCACCTCGCTCGACATCCCGACGCTGCAGCAGGCGGTGCGGATGACCGTCGAGATGGATTATCAGGATGCGAACGGCGAGACGCTGACCGCTTCCGGTTCGGTGCCGATCTACACCTCCGCCGTCCGCCTCGGCATCAAGACCGACGGCTGGATGCAGCGCGCGGTGGATTACCGGCTGCAGGTCGCGGCACTCGATCTCAAGGGCAATCCGATCAAGGGGCAGCGGGTCAAGATCGCGCTCTACACGCGCGAGATCCTCTCGGCGCGGCGGCGGCTGATCGGTGGCTTCTACGCCTTCGACAACACCTCAAAGACGACGAAGCTGGACGTCGATTGCTCGGCCACCACCGACGCCAAGGGGCTCGCCTCCTGCAAGCTCGATCCGGGCGTTTCGGGCGAGGTGATCGCGGTCGCCACCACGACCGACCCCGACGGCAACGAGGCGCGCGCCGTCACCTCCACCTATCTGGCGGGCGACGACGACTGGTGGTTCGGCGGCGACAATGGCGACCGGATGGACATGGTCGCCGACCAGAAGAGCTACCATGTCGGCGACGTCGCGCACGTGCAGGTGCGCATGCCCTTCCGCACCGCGACCGCGCTGGTGACGGTGGAGCGCGAGGGCGTGATGTCCTCCTTCGTCACTACTTTGTCGGGCAAGGACCCGGTGGTGCATGTGCCCTTGAACGGCAGCTACGCCCCCGACGTCTATATCTCGGTGGAGGCGGTGCGCGGGCGGATTTCAGGCTGGCGGCTGTGGCTCGCCGATCTCGCGCGCAAATGGCATCTGCCCTTCTTCAGCCGCGAGGGGGCGTCGCCGACCGCGTTGGTCGATCTCGCCAAGCCCAGCTACCGCATCGGCATGACCAAGGTTCAGGTCGGCTGGGAGGGACACGAACTCCACGTCGCGATGCGGGCCGATCGCGCCACCTACCATATTCGCGAAAAGGCGAAGGTCGCGGTGCAGGTGCTCGGGCCGGACGGCAAGGCGCCGAAGGAGGCCGAGATCGCTTTCGCGGCGGTGGACGAGGCGCTGCTCCAACTCTCGCCCAACGACAGCTGGAACATCCTCGGCGCGATGATGGGCGACCGGCCGCTCTCGGTGCTGACCTCCACCGCGCAGATGCAGGTGGTCGGCAAGCGGCATTACGGGCGCAAGGCGGTGGCCTCGGGCGGCGGCGGCGGCGGCGATCTTTCGGCGCTGACGCGGGCGGATTTCCGGCCGGTGCTGCTGTGGCGGGGGCGGGTGAAGCTCGATGCCAATGGCCGCGCCGCGCTGGTCGTGCCGCTGGCGGACTCGCTCTCCTCCTACAAGCTGGTCGCGGTGGCGACGGCGGGCGGCGAGCTGTTCGGCACGGGGGCCACGACGATCCGTACCACGCAGGATCTGCAGATATTCTCGGGCATCCCGCCGCTGGTGCGTTCGGGCGATCTCTACGGTGCGACCTTCACGCTGCGCAACGGATCGGACAAGCCGATGACGGTGACGGCGAATGTCGATGTCCAGCCCGCCATCGCGCACGGCCATCCGCTGACCGTGACGATCCCGGCGGGCAGCGCGGTGCCGGTGACGTGGCGGCTGACCGCGCCCGAGCATCTCGCCTCGCTGCGCTGGACCGTCACCGCCAAGTCGGCGGACGGCCGCGCGGGCGACCGGATGCAGGTGGACGAGCAGGTCGTCCCCGCCGTGCCGGAGGAGACGTGGGCCGCCACCTTCCTCCACATCGGCGAGGGCACGCAGGTGCCGGTGACGATGCCGGCGGGGGCATTGCCGGGGCGAGGCGGGGTCGAGGTGGCGCTGACCGCCTCGCCGGCCGCGCCGCTCTCCGGCGTGCGGGCCTACATGCTCGCCTATCCATTCGGCTGTTTCGAGCAGCGGCTGTCCAAGGCTATCTCGCTCGACGATCGCGCGGCGTGGGCGCAGCAGATGGCGGATCTGCCGACCTACACCGCCGACAACGGCCTGCTGCGCTACTGGCCGTCGAGCGACATGCCGGGTTCGATCGCGCTTTCGGCCTACGCGCTGTCGATCACGGCTGAGGCGGGCCTGCCCTGGCCCGATGACGGCAAGGCGAAGGTGATGGACGCGCTGCGCGGCGTCGTCGACGGGCGGATCAGCGAGGAAGGCGAGGGACCGTCCGACAAGCGGTTGCTGCGCCTTGCTGCACTCGCCGCGCTGGCGCGCAACGGGGCCTCGACGCAGGCGATGCTGGGGCAGGTGGCGATCCCGGTGGGCGACATGCCGACCGCGACGCTGGCCGACTGGCTGGTGACGCTGGACAGGACGCCCGGCGCCGATCCCGTGCAGAAGGCACAGGCGGAAGCGGCGCTCCGCGCTCGCATCGTCTATGAAGGCACGCGGCTCGATCTGGTCGATCGGCAGGTGGCGCCGTGGTGGATGATGTCTCGGACGACGAG
>BACX01000508.1 GCA_000333335.1 Sphingomonas-like bacterium B12
TGATCGCGCTGCACATCTGCGGCATGGCGATGTCGATGCCGGCGCTGATCGGCTTCCTGATGCTGCTCGGCATCGTCGCCAAGAACTCGATCCTGCTGATCGACTTCGCGATCGAGGAGATCCGCCACGGCGCCACCCGCGATGAGGCGATCCTCGAGGCCGGGCACAAGCGCGCCCAGCCGATCGTGATGACCACGGTGGCGATGGTCGCCGGCATGATGCCGACCGCGCTGTCGCTGGGCGGCGACGGATCGTGGAACCAGCCGATGGCGGTGATGGTGATCGGCGGCCTGATCCTCTCGACCCTGCTCACCCTGCTGATCGTGCCGGCGGGCTTCAGCCTGGCGGACGGGATCGAGCGCCGGTTCGGCCCGATGCTCGGCCGCGTCTTCACCAACGGGGGCGAGCACGGCCATGGCGGGGCACCGCAGGCGGCGGAGTGAACATTCCGCCGTCTTGTGCCTTAATGGGGGCATGAGCGGTTCCCTTCTGCGCAATGCCCGCCCGGTGGCGACGGACAATAACGGCCTCAGAACGATGCGGCTGGTCGCGACCGGGCTGCTGGTGGCGATGGCGGCGGTCTATGTCGTCGCTCGCTCCCTGGAGCCGGCCCATCCGGCCGCCGGCTACGTCCGCGCCTTCGCGGAAGCGGCGATGGTCGGCGGCCTGGCCGACTGGTTCGCGGTGACGGCGCTGTTCCGCCATCCGCTCGGCCTGCCCATCCCCCACACCGCGATCATCCCGAAGAACAAGGATCGGATCGGCGATACGCTGGCCCGCTTCCTGCTCGACAATTTCCTGAGCAAGGTCGGCCCGCTGGCCCGCTGGATGCGCCGGCTTGATGTCGCGCGCACCGCCGGTCACTGGCTGGAGCATCCGACCGAGGGCACCGTCGGACGCCTGCGCGGCGGCGCCTCGCGGCTGTTCGCGGACCTGCTCGAATCGCTCGATCAGGAGCGGCTGGGCGGCATGGTTCGCGCCGGCCTCGCGCAGCGGCTGCGCGAGCTGGACCTCTCGCCGCTGCTCGGCAACGCGCTCGCCGCCGCCATCGCCGAGAATCGCCACGTGCCGATCCTCGACAATGCGATCGAATGGATCGGCCGTGCGCTGGTCGCCAACGAGGATCTGATCCGCGCCATGATCTCCGCCAAGGCCGGATCGGTGATGCGCTGGACCGGCCTCGACGAGACCCTCG
>BACX01000507.1 GCA_000333335.1 Sphingomonas-like bacterium B12
ATCGCTTCGGCAGCCGCGTGGACGTCTATCTGCCCGCCGGCACCGGTGCACAGGTGCTGCTTGGCCAGCGGACGATCGCGGGCGAGACGGTGCTCGCCGTCGCCGGCCGCGACGAGCGGATCGACGGCATCGCGCAGTGACGTATCGTTCGCCTTCCTTCGCGATTCTGCCGCTTCGGCCGGTGGGGGCCTGAGTCATGGCGCTCCCGTCCCGATTCCGCGATCGGCCGCGCCGGGGCATCCCGCTGCGTGCCGTCGCGCCCAATGCCGTTACGGCGCTGGCTCTGTGCTTCGGCCTGTCGGCGGTCCGCTTCGCCATCTCGGAACGATGGGAACTGGCGGTCGCGACGATCATCGTCGCAGGGGTGCTCGACGGGCTGGACGGCCGCATCGCTCGGCTGCTCAAGGGTGAGAGCCGCTTCGGCGCCGAACTCGATTCGCTGTCCGACGTGATCGCCTTCGGCGTCTCGCCTGCGGTGGTGCTCTACCTCTGGTCGCTGCAATATATGCCGCAGTTCGGCTGGACGATCGCGCTGAGCCTCGCGGTGTGCTGCGCGCTGCGCCTCGCGCGCTTCAACGCCCAGATCGATGCCGCCGAGGAGCCGCGGAAAGCGGCCGGTTTCCTCACTGGTATCCCCGCGCCAGCCGGCGCCTATGCGGCCTTCGTGCCGATCTACCTATGGCTGGCGGCGACCGATGCTGGGTTGCCCTCGATCGCCACCGCGTTGCGTTCCACTTATGTGGTCGTCCCCTGGACGATCCTGGTCGCGCTGCTGATGGTGTCCAGCGTCGCGACCTACAGCTGGTACTCCCTCCGTCTACGGCGGACGGTGCGTTTCGAGGCGATCGCGATCATCGCGCTGGTGGGCGCCGCCGTGATCAGCGCGCCGTGGCCGACGCTTTCGATCGTGATCGTCGGCTACCTGCTGACGATCCCGTTCAGCGCGCGATCCTACGCCCGGATCAGGCGGCAGCGCGCCACGGACGCGCCGCCGTCGCCGATGCCGCCTGCCAGCGACCTGCCGTCCTGACGCGAACGGGGCGATGCGCAGGGCGCGGTGCCGGATCGATCGAGAGGCCAAGCGCCGCCATGATCCTGTCCTGATCCTGCATCAGCATGATGATCGTCAGACCAAGCGCACCGAAAGCCACCAGCGTGAAAGCGAGCGAAGCGAGAACGTGGACCATGATATGACCTCCCGACTGAGGTCCGC
>BACX01000506.1 GCA_000333335.1 Sphingomonas-like bacterium B12
GCGTGGCGATCACCGGCATCGCAGGCCCCGGCGGCGGTTCGGAGAAGAAGCCGGTGGGCACCGTGGTGTTCGCCCGCGCGTCGCGTTCGGGCGATCCGGACGACGTCGTGGCGGATCGCCGCGAGTTCGGCGATCTCGGTCGCGCCGCGATCCGGCTGCAGGCCGCCCTGTGTGCGCTGGAACTGCTGCTTCCCTCGCCCCCGCCCGGCGTGGGCGAGGCGTTGACGCCTCAGGCGCCGACCCCGGCCCCGTAAAGCTGGGCGGCGCGGGTTTCGAACGCGCCGATCATCTTGCGCAGGGCCTTGTCGAAGACCTGGCCCGCCAGCATCTCGAAGATGCGGGACTTGAACGCGAAGTCGACCATGA
>BACX01000505.1 GCA_000333335.1 Sphingomonas-like bacterium B12
GCAGCTCTCGCGAGATGCGTTGCACGGCGGCATGCGCGTCGTAATGCGCGGCGCGGCCGAAGGCGTCGGCGACGCTCATGAGGCGAACGCCCGGATGCGATCGGCCACCCATTGCGGGTGGGTAAGGGGAAGCAGATGCCCCCCCTCCGCCAGTGTCTCGCGCGGCGCGCAGGCGAAGGTGGTGTCGCGCATTGTTGCGGGCAGGAGGGGGTCGCAGCCTCCGTGGAGGACGAGCGTGTGGTCTTGCGCGCCGGCATCGTTTACAGCCAGCCGCGCGAGATCGGCGGCGAGGGGGACGGTCTCGATCCTATTGGACACGGCTTTCGCCCCGATCCGCGTCCGGAAGTCGGTCAGCACCTCGGCCGGCGCCTCTGCGAAGCGCTTGCGCATCCGTTCGACGACGCGTGGCGGCACCGCATCCTCGCCGGTGAAGCGATCGAATCCGTTGACCGCGACCAGCCGGTCGAACCGCCCCGCCAGCAGCATCGCGCCCAGCGAATGGCCGACCGCGACCACCGGACCCTCGACCGGATCGGCGGAGGCGGCGCCGAAATAGCCGCGATCCCACGCCGCCGTCTCGAACTCCGGCAGCGCCGCACGCACCCCGTCCCACAGACTCGCGTCGAGGCCCCATCCGTGGAGGAAGAGCAGCTTCATCGCGGCATCCGTGCAACGATCGCGTCGGCGAGGCGGTCGATGTCGCTTTCCGCATGGGTGGCGCGCAGCGCGAGACGCAGGCGGCTGGTGCCGGGCGGCACGGTCGGCGGGCGGATCGCGGCGGCGAGCAGGCCGTCCTCCTGCAACGCGGCGGTGAGCGCCAGTGCATCGGCCGCCTCGCCGACGATCGCGGGCACGATCTGGGTCGAGCTGGCGCCCGTGCCGATCGCTGCCGCCTCCAGCCGTGCGCGCAGATGGTCGCCATGGCGGGCGAGCCGGGCGCGCTCCGCATCCATGCCGGGCACCAGTTCCAGCGCCGCATCGATGGCGCCCAGCATCGCGGGCGGCGGCGCGGTCGAGAAGATGAAGCCCCCGCAGGCGTTGACCAGATAGTCGATCAGCGCGCGGGATCCCGCGACATAGGCGCCGAAGCACCCCAGCGCCTTGCTGAACGTGCCCATCACCAGATCGGCACCGGGATGTTCGGCGGAGAGGCCGCGACCGTTCGGCCCCAGCACGCCGGTCGCGTGCGCCTCGTCGATATAGAGGAAGGCGTCGTGGGCCTTCGCGATCGCGACCAGCCGGGCGATGTCGGCGCGATCGCCGTCCATGCTGAACACGCTCTCGGTGACGATCAGTTTCGGGCCGCCGTCATTCGCCGCCAGCAGCTCCTCCAGATGATCGCAATCATTGTGGCGGAAGCGGATCTGGCGATGCCCGGCGGCACCCGCATGGAGGCTGGCGTGGATCAGCCGGTCGGTGAACAGCAGGATGCCGGGTGCCGCCTTCAGCAAGGCGGCCAGCACCGCCGCGTTGCAATGCCAGCCCGACGGGAAGAGCAAAGCGGCTTCGGCGCCCTTGAACGCCGCGATCCTCGCCTCGACCGCGAGATGCGCCTCATGCGTGCCGGTCACCAGCCGTGAGGCTCCTGCACCGGCGCCGTAACGCGCCGCCCATTCGGCCGCACGCTCGATCAGCAGCGGATGGTGGGCGAGGCCGAGATAGTCGTTGCTGGAAAAATCGATCAAAGTCGCGCCGTCGCGCTCCAGCCGGCCGTCCGGGGCGAGTGCCGCCGGGTTCAGCCGCCGCCGCTCATGCCGCGCATCGATCCGCTCCAGCGCGGCGGCGAGGAAGGTGTCGAGCGCAGCCATGACGCGCCGCCTCTAGCGCGGGGAGAGGCGGGGGGCCAGCCTTACACCGGCGCGGCCGACTTGCCCGCCGCGCCATAATGATGCCAGGCGAAGATCGCCGCCGCGCCGCGATGCGGGCGCCAGGCTTCCGCCAGTTCGCGCGTCAGCTTCTCGCTCGGTCGCTCCTCCAGCCCGAGCAGGCGGCCCACCTCCACCTGCACCGCGAGGTCGCCCGCCGGCCAGATGTCCGGCCGCCCTTCGGCGAACAGCAGATAGATTTCCGCCGACCAGCGGCCGATCCCCTTGATGCGGACGAGATCGGCGATCGCCTGCTCGTCGTCGGCATCGAGGCGGGCGAGATCCAGCTCACCCGAACCGACCAGCCCGGCGAGGCTGCGCGCATAGCCGGCCTTCTGGCGCGACAGGCCGCAGGCGCGCAGTTCCTCGTCGGTCGCGGCGAGCAGGGGGGCGGGATCGGTCATGTCGCCCAGCGCCGCCTCCAGCCGGTTCCACACCGCGCGCGCGGCGTGCACGCTCACCTGCTGCCCCACGATGGTGCGCAGCAGGGTGGCGTAACCGCGTTCGGAGATGCGCGCATCGGGCAGGCCGACCCGCTCGATCCCGCGCGCGAAAGCGGGTTCGATGCCCGCCAGCATGGTGAGCGAGGCGTGAAGCTCGTCAATCGGGATGCCCACGTCCTGTCCTCTTGTCTTGTCGGCGGCCAATGCCCATAGCCGGGCCAAACGCATACGTCACCCGGAGGGAAATCCATGCCCAAGCTGATCGTCGTCACCCGTGAAGGCCAGGAGTCCACCGTCGAGGGCGAGGCCGGCCTCAGCGTGATGGAGGTGATCCGCGACAATGGCTTCGACGAGCTTATGGCGCTGTGCGGCGGCTGCTGCTCCTGCGCGACCTGCCACGTCTATGTGGACGACGCCTTCGCCGATCAGCTGCCGGCGATGAGCGAGGACGAGAACGACCTGCTCGACAGTTCGGATCACCGCAACGGCACCTCGCGCCTGTCCTGCCAGATCCCGTTCAGCGCCGCGCTCGACGGCCTGAAGGTGACGATCGCGCCGGAGGATTAATCTCATCCTCCCTGCGCGAAGCGTGGGGAGGGTGGTGGAGGAGCTGCCGTCGCAGACGGCGGTGTGCCACCGCCGCCCCTCCACCGGCTCCGCCGGTCCCCCTCCCCATCTGCGATGGGGAGGATTTTTTAGGCCCGCGTCGCAGCCGCGTAGAGCGCGATCGCGGCGGCGTTGGAGATGTTCAGGCTCTCCATGCGCGGGCTGATCGGCAGCTTGGCCAGCACGTCGCAATGCGCCTCGGTATTCTGGCGCATGCCTTCGCCCTCGGCGCCCAGCACCAGCGCCAGCTTGCCCGGCACCATCGCCTCGCCCAGCAGAACCTTGGTGTGGCCGGTGAGGCCGACGCGCCAATATCCGGCCTCCGCCATCTCGTCGAGCGCGCGGGCGAGGTTCACCACGCGGATCCACGGCATCATCTCCAGCGCGCCGGACGCAGCCTTGGCGAGCGCCCCCGATTCGGGCGGGGCGTGCCGATCCTGCGTGACGATGCCGAGCGCGTCGAAGGCCAGCGCCGAGCGCAGCACCGCGCCGACATTGTGCGGATCGGTCACCTGATCGAGCACGATGATCGGGCGGCGATCGTCGGGGCCGGAGGCGAGCTCGAACAGCTCGTCCAGCCACTTGTCGGGAAGGGGATCACATTCGAGCACGAGGCCCTGGTGCGGCGCGTCGTGCGGCACCATCCGGCCGAGATCGGCGCCTTCGGCATATTGGACGGGAAAGCTGGTCTGGGGCAGGCCGAGTGCTGCGATCGCCTCGTGGCTGCCCCACAGCTTGCGGATCGTCCGCTCGGGGTTGGCGAGGGCGGCGGTGACCGCATGGCGGCCCCACAGACGGGTGCGGCCGGATTGGGCGGCGGAGGGGCGATGACCTTTGCGCATGATGGGCGCGCTTTTCTACGGACCTGCGTTGACAAGCAAGGGGACATTCGTCATGAGCCGCGCCTCGCCCCCGGCGTGCAAGCACGGAAGGGTGGCCGAGTGGTTAAAGGCAGCAGACTGTAAATCTGCCCGTGCAAGCGTACGCTGGTTCGAATCCAGCCCCTTCCACCACTCGCGCCGGGGGCGTTTCCATCCTGATCGGGTGATTTTCGCGGCGGGCATGGCCCGACGCCTATTAACGTCATTGCGAGCGTAGCGAAGCAATCCAGAGCCGGATCGCGCGGACTGGATTGCTTCGCTACGCTCGCAATGACGAGTGAGGGGTTTCTAGTGGATTGATTCCAACGTTTGGTGCCCGCGCCTGACAGCGGCGATAATCTGATCAGGATCGGCCTTCCAGGCGAAGGGCTTCGGCTCCTGATTATGCTCCTTGATGAAGCGATTGATGGCGGCCTGGAGGTCGACGACGGAGCAGAAGACGCCGTTCTTCAGGCGCCGGCGAGTCAGCTTGGCGAAGAAGCCCTCGACCGCGTTCAACCAGGAACACGACGTCGGCACGAAGTGGAAAGTCCAGCGCGGATGCCGAGCGAGCCAAGCGCGGACCTTCGGCTGTTTGTGGGTGGCGTAGTTGTCGAGGATAACGTGGATGGCCTTGTCGGAGGGCAGTTCGGCCTCCAATGCGTTCAGAAAACGGATGAACTCCTGGTGCCGATGCCGCTGCATGTTGCGCCCGATCACAGAGCCGTCGAGCACGTTCAGAGCCGCGAACAGCGTGGTCGTCCCGTTGCGTTTGTAGTCGTGCGTCATGGTCGCGCCCCGGCCGCGCTTGAGGGGTAGCCCGGGTTGTGTGCGGTCGAGCGCCTGGATCTGGCTCTTCTCATCCACCGACAGCACGATCGCGTGCGCTGGCGGCGAAACGTAGAGGCCGACCACGTCGTGCAGCTTCTCGGCAAATGCCTTGTCGTTGGACAGCTTGAAGCTGCGCCAGCGATGCGGTGCCAGCCCGTGGTCGTGCCAGATTTTCACGACCGATGACGCCGCGATGCCTACCGCCTTGGCCATCGCCCGAACCGTCCAGTGTGTTGCTTCCTGACCCGGCGGCTCGAGCGTCAGCGCCACGACCTTGTCGACGAGCGTCGCCTCAAGCGGCGCGATCCCAGGCGGACGGGTCTTGTCACGGAGCAGACCCTCAACACCTTCGGCCATATACCGCTCTTGCCAGCGCCACACACACGTCTTCGACTTGCCCGTCTCTGCCATAATCGCAACGGTGCCCAGCCCGTCATCCGTTAAAAGGATGATCCGCGCTCGCCATACGTGCTTCTGGGGGGATCCACGCGCCGAAACGAGAGCTTCGAGCCGCGCCCGATCCGGTGCCGTGACCATGAACGTGATACCGCTACGCATGCCCCTTCGTCGCACATCGCGAAGCCGGGCGGAATCCTCAAACGGACTCGTCCGTTACGATCAGACCACTAGCTCTCGCTCGCCTCGATCCGCGCGAGGAGGGTGCCTTCGGAGACCTGCGAGCCCGCCGCCGGGCCGATCTCCGCGACGATGCCGTCGAACGGCGCGAGCAGCGCCTGCTCCATCTTCATCGCCTCGATCACGACGATCCGCTGCCCCTTGGTGACGGCATCGCCCGCCGCCACCTCCACCGCGACGACGCGGCCCGGCATCGGGGCGGTCAGGGCTCCGTCAGACAGGGATGTCCCCCCTGTTGGTTCCGCTCGCCAAAGAGACAGAACGAAGGTCTGGCCCAGATCATCGACGAGATATCCCTCGTCTACCACCTCGACGGTCCGCGAACTCTTCGTATCGCCGATGGTCGCGTCGTATCGCTCGGTCCCGTCCGTCAGACGAACGAGCACAGCCTGCGGAGCGCTATTGCTTCTGAAGCCGTCCAAGCGCGACCAAGGCGTATTCGGGCGATCATTCCACGTGTTCCAGCTGGCATCCGCCTTCCCGCCCGCCGTGCGATCCAGAACCACTTCAGCGATCGACTGGAGGGCGTTGGGTGAGGGGGTGCCATCGGGGACCACGGCGTCCCGTTCACGTTCGATGAAGCCGGTATCGATGTTGCCGGCGAGGAAGTCTTTCGCGTGCAGGAGGTTGCCCAGAAACGCGGCATTGGTCCGAACCGGCCAGCATCGCACACGGCGGCAATCGTTCGCGAGAGAACGCGCGGCCTCGTCGCGGCTGGCCGCGTGCGTGATGATCTTCGCCAACATCGGGTCGTAGAAGGGAGACACCTCTCCGCCCTGTTCAACACCGGTATCGACCCGGACCTTGTGGAACCGGGTTTTCTGCGGCAAATGGAAATGACGAAGCGGACCGACACTCGGCAGAAACCCCTTCGCAGGATCTTCCGCATACAGTCGGGCTTCCATCGCCCAGCCGTTGATGCTCAGCTCCTCCTGCCGCTTCGGCAGCGGCTCGCCGCTCGCGACGCGGAGCTGCCATTCGACCAGATCCTGCCCGGTGATCTCCTCGGTCACCGGATGCTCGACCTGCAGGCGGGTGTTCATCTCCATGAACCAGATGCGGTCGGCGCGGAGACCCTCGGAGGCATCGGCGATGAACTCGATGGTGCCGGCGCCGACATAATCCACCGCCTGCGCCGCGCGCACCGCCGCGCCGCACACCGCCTCGCGCGTCTCGGCGTCCATGCCGGGGGCGGGGGCCTCCTCGATCACCTTCTGGTGGCGGCGCTGGAGCGAGCAGTCGCGCTCGAACAGGTGGACGACGTTGCCGTGCGTGTCGCCGAACACCTGCACCTCGATGTGGCGCGGCGAGAGGATGTATTTCTCGATCAGCACGCGGTCGTCGCCGAACGAGGAGGCCGCTTCGCGCTGGCACGACGCGAGCGCGTCGCGGAAATCGGCCGCGCTCTCCACGCGCCGCATCCCCTTGCCGCCGCCGCCCGCGACCGCCTTGATCAGCACCGGATAGCCGATCGCGTCGGCTTCGCTCTGGAGCCGATCGGGCGACTGGTCTTCGCCGAGATAGCCCGGCGTGACGGGCACTCTGGCCGCGATCATCCGCTCCTTGGCGGCATCCTTCAGCCCCATCGCGCGGATGCTGGCCGGCTTCGGGCCGACCCAGATCAGCCCGGCGGTGATTACCGCCTCGGCGAAGTCGGCATTTTCGGACAAGAAGCCGTAGCCGGGGTGGATCGCCTCGGCGCCGGTGGACTTGGCCGCCGCGATGATCCGCTCGCCGACCAGATAGCTTTCGCGTGCGGGCGCCGGGCCGATCGCCACCGCATCGTCCGCCATGCGGACGTGGAGCGCGTTCGCGTCGGCTTCCGAATAGACCGCGACGGTGCGGATGCCGAGCCTGCGCGCGGTGCGGATGACGCGACATGCGATCTCGCCGCGATTGGCGATGAGGAGGGATTGGATCATCGGGTCACCGCTTCCACAGACAGATGCGCGCCTTGGCGTTGAGCCAGCAGGCGCCCTTGCGCGTCAGCACGCCGAGCGGCGTCTGCGCGTGGAGCGAGCGGATATCCTCGTTCCAATACCCCTTGGCCTGGCCGCCGCTGACGTCGATCTGCGCGAAATAATCTTTCGAGACCAGCTCGGCGAAGGGCTTGCCGGAATTGAGCGCGGCGAAATCCTGCTTCGGCCCCTCGATCATGAACGAGCCGCCCGACTGGAGATTGTAGGAGCAGCGCCCGGAA
>BACX01000504.1 GCA_000333335.1 Sphingomonas-like bacterium B12
CCGCGTCTGGAGCGCCTGAGCCACTCGGCGGAAGCGCGCTGGCGGAGGTTCGCTCGGGCGATCGCTCTGCCGATCGCAAGCTGGTCAATGCGGTGCTCGCGATCATCGATCGCATCGGCGAGTTCGTCGAGGCGCTGGCCGCCGGCGAAGTCTATCCCGAAGGCGGTGACGAGGCGCTGATCCTCGCGCTGGAGGACAATGAGGTCGAGGCGCCCGAGCCGACCCCGGCCATTGTCGCCCAGGTCCAGTCGACACCGCGCGCACCCGCACGCTCCATCCGCCTGCCGGTCGAACTGCTCGATCGCATGATGGCGGGCGTGTCCGACATGGTGCTGGCGCGCAACGAACTCTCCCGCCGTCTGCGCGAGCGGGGAGGGGATGCCATCGTCGACACCGCATTCGAGCGGCTTTCCGCTTGCGTCGCCGAGATGCGCGAATCGATCACCCGCACCCGCATGCAGCGGATCGACGGTCTGTTCTCCGCGCTGCCCCGCATGGTGCGCGACCTGTCGGCCGAACTGCACAAGCAGATCCACCTGATCGTAGACGGCGGCGACGTCGAGCTCGATCGCGAGATGATCGAGATGATCCGCGATCCGCTGACACATATCGTTCGCAACTCGATCGACCACGGCATCGAAGCGCCTGCAGACCGCGCCGCCGTCGGCAAGGCCGTGGGCGGCACGCTGCGCGTCGATGCGCGCCAGTCAGGTAATCAGATCCTGATCGAGATCGCCGACGACGGGCGCGGCATCGATGACGAGAAGCTGCTCGCCAAGGCGTTGGCGGCTGGCATCGTTTCGCCCGATCGCGCTCGGCGGATGGATCGGCAGGAGCGGCTTGAGCTGATCTTCGCCGCGGGCCTTTTCCACGCGCAGGCTGTCACCGCCATTTCCGGGCGCGGCGTCGGCATGGACGTGGTCCGCGCCAACGTCGAGCGGATC
>BACX01000503.1 GCA_000333335.1 Sphingomonas-like bacterium B12
CGATCGTGCGCAGCACCAAATAGAGCGCGTAGAAGAGCGTGCCGACCGCGACCATGCCGCCCAGGTAGCTCCAAACGCGCAAGGGCAGCGTGGAGCCGGACGTGATGCCGTCGAGCGCCAGCGTCCACAGCTTCCAGTAGTTGAACTTGGTGGTGCCGACCTCGCGCTCGGCACGGTCGTAAAAGACCGCCGTCTGGTGGAAGCCCGCCCAGGCGAACAGGCCCTTCATGAAGCGATTGCGCTCCGGCATCATCCGGATGACGTCCACCACCTTGCGGTCGAGCAGGCGGAAATCGCCGGCATGTTCGGGAATCTTGTCGGCGCTGAGGTAATTGTGCGCGCGGTAATAGAGATCGGCGGTCAGCCGCTTGGGCAGGCTGTCCGACTCCCGGTTGCGGCGCACGCCGTAGACGACGTCGAAGCCCTCGCGCCACGACCGCACCATGTCGGCGATCACCTCGGGCGGATCCTGCAGGTCGACGTCGAGCGGGATCACCGCCTTGCCTGCGGCATGATCGAGGCCCGCCGACAGCGCCGCCTCCTTGCCGAAGTTTCGGGAGAGCGAGATGCAGCGCACGCGCGGATCGCGGGCGTGCTGCACGGCGACCTCCGCCAGCGTGCGATCGCGGCTGCCGTCGTCGACGAACAGGATCTCCCACCCTTCCGGCTCGTTCAGAGCGTCGAGGATCACGGACACGCGGGAGACGAACGGAGCGATCCCCTCCTCCTCGTCCTTCACGGGCACGAGGATGGTGATCAAGGGTGGGGCACCGTCATGCACGTCTACG
>BACX01000502.1 GCA_000333335.1 Sphingomonas-like bacterium B12
CTCATCACATGCCTGTCGTGTACCTGCTGTACGCGGTGCTGGCCAGGAACGGGCTGTTCACGCCGGGACAGGCGGCGACACATCGCGACGTCGCGCTGGTCGTCGGCATCGCCGTCGTCGTGATGGACGTGGCATGGATCTTCGCCCGGTTGACCGAGGACAACACCGACAGGGTTCGGCATTTTCTGGCGGCGCGACTGGGCCGCCGGAACCGGTCCACGCGACCGGGCTGACGCCGCCGACGAGGCGACCTCGCCGCCGCTGTATCGGTCAGCCCATCGCCGGTCGGCCCAGTATCCGATTGGCCAGCCGATCGAGCTTGCCCGGCAGCAGCAGGCGCGACACGGTCAGGATCATGTCGCGGTCGAGCGCCACGAGGACGACCAGCATCACGATCCCGCACGCCAGGATCTGAAGCGCCAGCGTCAGCGCCGGAACCGAGTGAATCAGCACCCAACCCACCGATCGGGCGGCCGCAAAACAACCCGCCCCCGCCAGCGCACCCGGCAGCATCCACCCCACGACCGAGCGAACCGGGCTTTCGACAATCGAGGCGGTGAGCCCGACGTAGAGCGCGACGAACAGCAGAGCGGCCAGCATCGCGCCAATCGCGACGCCCACCAGCCCCCAATGCCCGCCGACCAGCAGGAACGCGACCAACGAACCGGTCGAGATCGCCTGGATGCGCGCCTTGCTGTTGAAGCGCTGCGCGGCATCGGCCAGTTGGCCGAACAGGCTGCCCATCATGTTACCCCATACCGCGACGGCGAGGAACGGCACAATCGGCGTGGTGGCCATCCACTTGCTGCCCAGCACGACCGCGACGAAGCTGCCACCGCTTCCGGCAAGACCGAACGCCAGCGGCGCCACGACCGCCGAGCCGGACCGGACCATCAGCTCGGTGGCGCGCCTGCGACGCGGCGGGTCGTCCGCCACCGAAACCAGCGTCGAAATGATCACGCGGCTGACCGAGCTGACGAGCAGCTGAACCGGCAGGGTGGTGATGTTGTAGACCCGGTTGAACAGACCGAGCGGCACCGGCCCCAGCACCGAACTGACCACCAGCGGCGATACCTGTCCGTTCACCGCCTCCAGGGTCGCCGGCTTCATTACCCCGTACAGGATGCGCGGCAGGCCGCGCCATTCGCGAAAACGCGGCCGAAACACGCCACGCGGCGCGAGGGAAAGCATCCATATGCAATTGACGAGATACTGGCCGAGCGCCCCCAGCCCCAGAGCGTACGGGCCGAAGCCAAGCCAGGCGAAGATCGCGGCGGTCATGAAATTGCCGAGCAGCAGGCCGCTGAATTCCGATGCGGCGATGGGCACGAAGCGGATCTCGCGACGCAGCAGCGCACGCGGAACGATGCCCAGCCCACCGATCGCCTGCCCGCCCAGCACGAGCGCCAGCACGCCGAGTTGCACCTGCCACCCGGTCAACGCCTTGACAACGGCGACGCCGGCGAAAACGAGGAGGGCGACGGCCGACAGCATCAGCATCGTCGGGACGGCGCGGCCACGCAATGTCTCGGCATCCGGCTCGATCACCATCGCGCGTTCGGTCGCGCTGGTCAGGAACTGCACCGACAGCGCGTTGATCGAAAGCGCGACGACATAGAAACCGTAATCGACCGGGCCGAGCAGGCGGGCCAGCACGACCATCGTCGCGATCTGGACGAAAGCCGACGCGAATGTCGCGCCCATCGTGACGCGCACGCTGGAGCGGACGCGCCCCTGCAGGGAAGCGTTCATACGCCGATACGCTCCCGATGCACCATGATCGCCTGCTCCATGCCTCGCTTGAACACCATGTTCGCCTCCATGTTGGCGAACACCCACGCCTTGCCCGCCAGCCCATCTGCGAGCAGTTCGGAATCGGGGCGACTGACCAGCCAGCGGCAGGTCTCAACGGCCTCGCTCACCGTCTTGCAGGCGTAAAGCCCCGGAACGTTCGCGAGCAGATGGTCATAGCCAACATGCCAGGACGTGACATGCGGCACGCCCGCCGCCAGCGAGATCGGCAGACGATCGGAGAAATAATAGTCGATGCCGTCGAAATGATCCCAATTGGCGGTGATCCGTGCAGACTGGATCGCCGCTTCCTGCTGGAAGAACGGCAGGAGTCCACGGCTGCTCGGCAGATGCGACCAGCCATTGCCGTACAGCGCGAAGCCCGAACCGAACGCCGCCGACAGTTCGGAAGCAAGCTCGGCGCGCTTCCGGCCGCCCGGAATGTAGAGCATTTTGAGCCGGGGCCGGCGGCCGCGATTGCCGATCATGGTAATCAGATCGGTTTTCACGGCCTGGGCCGGATCATGCTGCGCGAAACGGCTTTCGACGAAGCAGTGCGGCATGAAGGCGATCCGGCACTTCGCATGATCCGCGAGGATCGCCGCCAGCGAGCCAAGCCCGCAGGCCAGGACAAGATCCGCGTGGCGCAGGATGTCGATCGTCGCCTGATCGATCCGCTTGGCAAAGCGGTCATAGGGGTCGGCCTCGTGGAAGATAAGCGTCGTCTTCGGCCGTTCGTCGCGAAGCCTTCGCCAGAAACTTTCCTGCATGTCCGTATCCTGCAGGTGCTGGACGAACAGGATATCGGGATCGAACGCCGCGATCTCCCGGCGCGCGGCTTCCTCGAAGGCTTCGCGATGCGGGTATTTTGCGCGCTCCACGCGCTGGGAATAGATGTTCAGCGCGCCGATCGTGCCATCCGCCTCCATCGCCTGAAACGCGGCGCGCCCGCCAGCCTGCACGAAATCCGGGTAGAGATGCGCCGGCTCGTTGGGCCAGTACATCGTGCGCACGCCCGTCATATCCAAACCTCTCCGTATCGCCCTGGCTCTGCCGCCTACGCCGGCGTCCTGCGCTGGATTTCGCAGTGCAGCAAGACGATCCTCAGAGGTCCGGAGTAGGGGAAGAGCGGTAGGTTTTGCAATGCGGAAGTGCCGATGGCCGGTCAGTCTCGGATGACCGGCCGGCGGCTCGGCGACAGTCTGGTTATTTCATCGTACGGCCGCTATGCTGATCCCAAGGTCCGTCTGATCGCCAAGGAGTCATACTCATGCGAATTCCGGGGACCAAACCGGTTCGTGCTGCTTTCCTGATAGTCGGCTGGGCCTTTTTTGCGCTTTGCACTATCGAATCGTCCCCGGTCTGGTTTTCCAGCAGAGCGGATGCGACCGACCCCGCACCTCGTCCCGCCGTACTCGGCAACGGCAAGGGCTTCGCCATGGCGGGGGCCGTCCTGTCCCTGCCGACCGCAGGCCCCGGAAGCCCCTTCGGCTACCAGCTCCAGCCGGATCGCTGGTCCGTCGACACGCTGAAGCAGCCAAAGCAGGCTGTTTCGGCTTCATTCGCCTGATCGGTGATGTCCGGCCGATCCTGTCGCAGGATGCGGACGCGCGCGCGCGCGGGCTGGCGTGGATCGACAACGAGATCGATCAGGCAAATGCGGCCGGGTTGGGCGTTCTCCTCAATCTGGATTACTGGCCGAACCAGTACGATCCGGTCGACGCCGACAAGGCGATGGTCAATCCATCGACCCGAGCGGCGCTGATCCGTGCCCAGGTGACCCTGGCCGCCCATTTCGCGGCCAGCCCCGGCCATCGCGTCGCACTCGAGTTCCGGTCCGAGCCGCATTGCGTTCCCACATCCGGCCCCAATTCGTGGCCGCCGATCCAGCTCGCCACTTGGAAGGCCGTGCGACAGGTCGCACCGCGGCTTCCGCTCGTCCTTACCGGCTGCCGCGCGGTGATCGACAAGGTCGTGGCACTCGATCCCACGCCCTATCTCGGTGATCCCAACATCATTTGGTCGTTTCACTATTACGACTTCTTCAGTGGCCAGGAATTCCAGAAGCTTCGGTCCGTGCCCTTCCCGCCCCGGCCGGATCTCGCCAATTCGGTCGGCGCGATGAACCAGATGGTGCCTACCGCCACCGCAGCCGGAAATCCGCGCATCGCAGCGCAGCTGAAATCCTACCTCACTACGGACGGCGGGTCGGCGACGATGCAGCGCAAAATCGATTCGGTCGCCGAATGGGCGCGGCATTATGGCATTCCGGCGAGCCACGTGAGCATGAACGAATGGGCTCCGGTCCTTACGAACCGCCCGGAAAGCCAAGCCATCAGGCCGGACGAGCTGCGGTGGATCGCAACGCTCCGGGGAGACGCCGAGCAGCACGGGTTCAGCTGGGCCTATTGGACCCTCCCAATTCAGGATCTGAATTACGATCCGTCGACAAAATTCTTCCGGAAGGATACCCAGACGGCACTCGGGCTGGGGCAATAGCGAAAAAGTTGATCGGGGGGCATCGGCTCCGGCGCCCCGATCATCACCGGGCTGCTATTTCGGCCACCAGCTGGGATATTTCAGCGAGTTCGCCTTGCTATCGGAAGCATCTGGCGCCGCAAGCGTGTCGTTTGTCCGCGCAAGATCGACGCGCGGTGCGATACGCCGGTTGATCCTCGCTGGATTCTGTCGGCTGGGACGCGTGTCATACTTGTCGAGCGGATCCACGCCGGGCACGTAATTGCCGGTCTTGGGATCGACCACGTCGGGTACTTGCGTGGTCGCGATCGTCGAGACGAGCATCGTCGCCATCGTCAATGCAAATATCTTCGCCGCAAAAGCCGTGCGGAAATTCATGCGCTGGACTCCGAAAGTTTTCGTCGTCGAGAGTACCGCCTCGCCCCCTGAAATTCAACGCGCGCCCTGCGCACGCCGCCCTCCGCCCCGGAAGGGTGGCTCACCGCCAACTACCAAAGAGTGGTCTTGCGCAGCATAGATTCTGATGCGATGCAGCACGCAATTTCGGCGAGAGGGCGGATATTTTCATGCGCATCACGATGATCGGTACGGGATATGGGTCTCGATCCGCGC
>BACX01000501.1 GCA_000333335.1 Sphingomonas-like bacterium B12
GTGGGCGTCTCGCCCCGCGCCGATGTTCCTGATGGCGCGCGCCATGCACTACCGGCTGGCCGGCATGCCGATGGGCATGGGCATGATGGCGGGCATGGCGCTGATCGTGATCGGCGTCGCGGTCGCGGGCTACGGGCTGCTCCCCCGTAACGTCGCCGCGCAACGGGCGGCCGCCGCCCGTATCGTGATCGCCGCGCCGGAGGACGCGCCGCTCGGCTGGGCGCACTGGCGGCTGATGATCGTCCTCACCGTCGCACTGATCATAGACACGATGAAACCCGCCTCGCTCGGCTTCACGATCACGGGCATGGTCGGCGAGTATCAGGTGCCCAAGGCGACCGTCAGCCTCGTGCCCTTCGTCGCCCTGCTGGGCACCGTCACCGGCTCCTTCCTGTGGGGCGTGATCGCCGACATCTACGGCCGCAAGGCCTCGATCCTGCTGTCGGCCGTGATGTTCGTCGGCACCTCGATCTGCGGTGCGATGCCCAGCCTCGCCTGGAACGCCGGCATGTGCTTCATGATGGGGCTGGCCGCCGGCGGGATGCTGCCGGTCACCTACGCTCTGCTCGCCGAGATGATGCCCAACCGGCATCGCGGCTGGGCGCTAGTGACGGTCGGCGGCCTCGGCGCGGTGGGGGGCTATTTCGTGGCGAGCGGCACGTCCGCTTTGCTCCAGCCGGTGTTCGGCTGGAGGGTGCTGTGGCTGATCAATCTGCCGACCGGGCTGATCCTCGTCTTCCTCGGCGCGCTGATCCCCGAATCCGCCAAGTTCCTGCTGGCGCGTGGCCGCGCGCAGGAGGCCGAGCAGGTGATGAAACTGTTCGGATCGCATGCCGAGGCGTTGACGCGCGAACGGGCCGCCGTCGCCGGACAGGGCTATGCGGCGCTCACCGGAGTCCGACTGATCGCCAAGATCACGGCGCTCAGCATCTGCGCCCTCGCCTGGGGACTGATCAACTTCGGACTCTTGCTGTGGCTGCCCGCCGATCTGGTCAGCAAGGGCTATTCGATCGGTGTATCGAGCCGGCTGCTGGCGGAATCCGCGCTGATCGCCTGCCCCACAGTGGCGCTCGCCGCTTTGCTCTACAGCCGGTGGAGCAGCAAATGGGCGCTCGTCACCATGACCTGCGTGACGTTGGCGGGACTGGCCCTGATATTGCGCCTGGAGGCCTCGGGCGCCGGCAACCCTGTGCTGCCCGTCGCGCTGCTGATCGTCGGCACCAACGGCATCATCGCGATCCTGCTGCCCTATGCGGCCGAAAGCGTGCCGCTCGGCGTGCGCGGCCGGGCGACGGGCTGGGTCGCGGCCTGCACCAAGGCGGGCGGCCTGGTCGCGCAGGCGCTCAGCATCTCCGCCGCCGTTCCACCGATGAGGACGGTCGCGGCGGCGGTGATGGTGCCGACCGCCCTCTCGATCCTCCTCGTCGCGCTGTTCGGCCGGGAGACGCGGGGAAGGGATCTGCGCGACCTCGAATGAAGCTCACGCCGATCGGGGCGCGGAGGTCGATGCACGGGGGATCAGCACCGCCTCGATCGTCGTGGTCGCGCTGGGATGAGCCTTGCCCCGCCGCTCGGCGATGATGAGTTCGACCGCGCGCGAGAACACCGCCGCGATCGGCTGGCAGATCGCTGTCAGCGGCGGATGGGCGAAGCGCACGATCGGCGTGTCGTCGAAGCTGACCAGCGAGAGCTGCTCCGGCACCCTGACGCCACGCTCCCGGCACAATTCCAGCGTCGCCAGTGCCATCTGGTCGTTGCTGGCGATGATCGCGGTCGGCGGCGAGGCGCTGTCGAGCAATTCCGCCGCCGCGACCTTGCCCGAAGCGAAGGAGAAATCTCCGGTCGCGAGCAGGCCGTCCGTCTTCGCGCCGCCCTCGGCCATGGCCGCCCGCCATCCCTCGACACGCCAGCCGCTGACTTCGTAGCTGTCCGGCCCCGCGATTAGCCCGATGCGGCTGTGACCGAGATCGAGCAGGTGCCAGGTCGCGAGCCGCGCCGCGCCCTCATCGCCCATCGTGAGCGTGAAGCCCGGCCCGTCCATGCGCGATCCGATCCGCGCGAAACTGATCCCCCAGTCGCGCAGCAGATCGAGGATCACCGAATTGTGCGAGTGCGGCGGGGTCAGCACCACGCCGTCCGGCTGCACCGCCGCGATCGTCGCGGAAAGTTCGCGCTCGATATGGTCGCCGTGCGTGTCGATCAGTTCGATCAGGAAGCGATAG
>BACX01000500.1 GCA_000333335.1 Sphingomonas-like bacterium B12
GCGTATGCGCGCCGCCCGTGGTCTTGAGCGGTCCGTCCACCCGATCGGTGGCCTTGCCGACGACTTTCAGGCGATCGATGGGATTCTTGCCGGCGGGGGTGTCGAATTTCATGGCTCAACCCCTCGCCTGTGCCATCACCGCGCCGAGCGTGCGCTCGACAAGGGTGAGCTTGAACGCATTGTCCGGCGTCGGCGTCGCGCCTGCCAACAATCCGGTGGCGACGGCCTTCGCGCCGCGCGGCATCTCCGCCTCGGCCGCCTCGACCCGCCAGGGTTTCGGCGCGATCCCGCCCACGGCGACGCGCCCGCTCCCATCCTTGTGGATGACCGCGCCGATCGAGACGAGCGCGAAGGCGTAGGAGGCCCGGTCGCGAACCTTGTGGTAGATGTGCGCTCCGCCGACTGGCCTGGGCAACGTCACGGCGGTGATCAGTTCGCCCTTTTCAAGCACGGTTTCGACATGCGGGGTGCTGGCGGGAAGGCGATGAAGATCGGCGATCGGGATCGAGCGTGCCGATCCGTCCGGCTTCATCGTCTCGACCGTCGCGTCCAGCACGCGCATGGCGATCGCCATGTCGCTCGGATGGGTGGCGATGCACGCCTCGCTGGTGCCGATCACCCCCAGCGGCCGGTTGTAGCCGCCGATCGCCGCGCAACCGCTGCCCGGCTGGCGCTTGTTGCAGGGCTGGTTGGTGTCGTAAAAATAGGGGCAACGTGTCCGCTGGAGCAAGTTCCCGGCCGTGGTCGCCTTGTTCCGCAACTGTCCCGAGGCGCCCGCGACCAACGCGCGGGTGAGCAGGGCATAATCCCGCCGAACCCGCATGTCGGCGGCGAGATCGGTGTTGCGAACCAGCGCTCCCACCCGCAAGCCGCCCTCGGGCGTCGGCTCGATCCTGTCGAACCCGAGCCCGTTGACGTCGATCAGATGCCCCGGCGTCTCGACCTGCACCTTCATGAGATCGAGCAGATTGGTGCCGCCGGCGATGAATTTCGCCCCCGGCATATGTGCCGCCCTGGCCGCGGCGTCTTTCGCGGACGTCGCGCGCTCGTAGGTGAAGGGTTTCATGCTTCGCCTCCCGCCACTTCGGCCATGGCCTCCGCGATGTTGGAATAGGCGCCGCAGCGGCAGATATTGCCGCTCATCCGTTCGCGCATCTCCATGTTGGTCGGGTGCATCGAGGCGGTGATATCCTCGCTCACATGGCTTGGAATACCAGCCTTGATCTCGTCGAGCACGGCGACCGCCGAGCAGATCTGGCCCGGCGTGCAATAACCGCACTGATAGCCGTCATGCTTGATGAAAGCGGCCTGCATGGGATGGAGCCTGTCCGGAGTTCCCAGTCCCTCGATCGTGGTGACCACATCGCCTTCGTGCATCACCGCGAGCGTCAGGCAGCTGTTGATGCGTCGCCCATCGACGATGACCGTGCAGGCCCCGCACTGGCCATGGTCACACCCCTTCTTTGTGCCGGTCAGATGAAGATGCTCGCGCAGCGCATCGAGCAGGGTCGTGCGCGGATCGAGTACGAGATCGTGCGGCTGGCCGTTGACGACCAGCTTCGTCGCCATGGTTTGAGCAGCGGCCGGAGGTCGGCCCGAACCGGGAACCGCGACGGCGACGGATGGCATGGCCATCGTCGCGGCGCTACCCGCCAGGACACCACGTCGAGAGAAATCGAGCTCGCCGGTTTTGGGCATGGGACCACCATTCGCCTGAAGAGGGCGCAGGATATGCTGTCGTGACATCATAGGCAAACGTCCAGCGAGCTGAAACGGTCGCAACGTTCGAGAAAATACCGGGCTTATTGCTGGCGGTTGGTGTCCGCCGGTGCGGTTTCCTCGTCACTGCCGCCCGATCGATCGGTCCGCGCGGTCATGCCGGTCGCGTCGGCATCGTCGATCACCTGCTGCTCGGCCGGCGTGGGCGGCAGTGGCTTGGCCTTCTGAACGACCGGCTTGGGTGCCGCGACGGGCGCCGGCTTCGGTTCGGGCTTGGGCGCGACCGGCTGCGGCGCTTCCTTCACCTGCTCCTGCGCGACCGGCTCCTGATGGCGGTTGCAGCCCGCGACCAGCAACGCGGCGCCTAGGGTGATCGCGACCGAAAACTTCATGTGCATACCATCCTTCATCGCGTCGCCACCATCTGCTTGGCGCGATTGGCGCCCGCCTCGATGCGATCGGCAAGGACCGCATCCCATCCATAGGGATCGCCGAGGAAGCTCACCCGCCCGTCCGCACTGGCATAGGCCGTCCAGTAGAACAGGAACACGGCGATCGGGTCGTCCAACCGCGCACGCACGGTGTCGCCCTTCTTGAGCGCCGCATCGATCGCGTCCGGCGTCCACTGCTCGTTACCCTGGAGCGCCAGCTTGGCGAGATCGACCGGATGCGCCAGCCGCACGCAGCCATGGCTCGCGAGCCGGCTGTAGCGATCGAACGTGCCCTGCGTCGGCGTGTCGTGCAGATAGACGCCGTACGGATTGTCGAAATCGAACTTCACCTTGCCCAGCGCGCTCTTCTTCGGGCTTTGCTGGAGCCGCGCGGTTGGGCCGGTGCCGATCACCTTGAAGCCGTGCGCCGCGAGATAGCCCTTGTGAGCACGCTCCTTTGGCCACAGCTCCTTGGTCGCGATCGAGCTGGGCACGTTCCAGGGCGGATTGAAGACGATGCTGTGGATCTGGGAGGAGAGCATCGGCGTCTCGTCGCCCGGCCGCCCCGTCACCGCCCGCATCGAGGTGACCGGCTTGTCGGCGTCGAACACCGTCAGCACGGCGGCGGCGATGTTCACCTGCACGCGATGCTGGGGTAGTTCGGCCGGCAACCAGCGCCAGCGCTCCATATTCGCTTCGATCTGGCGCACGCGATCGTGCGCGGGCACATTGAGCGCGGCGAGCGTATCCTTGCCGACGATGCCGTTCGGCTCCAGCCCATAGCGCTTCTGCGCGCGCTGGACAGCCGCCGCAAGAGCGTCGTCCAGCTTGTCGCCGGTCCTGGATACGGTGTTATCCTCGATCGCCAGCCGCTCGCGCAGGGTCGCGACACGATCCCCGGTCGCACCGAGGCCGAGCGACGGCCCTTCCGGCACCAGCGGCCAGCCGCCGGCCTTGTCGATCGCGCGATAGGTGGCGAGCGCCTTCTTGAGCGTATCGTATCCAGCATAAGGCGGCGGCAGCGAGGCGAACCAAGCCTCCAGCCCGTCCCGCGCAACCGCGTCCGTGAAGCCCGGCCACGGATCGTAGGCGATGGGGCGGAGGCCCCAATTATTCTGGAAATCGCCGGGCGCCAGTCGGCCGCTGTGCAGCGCCCG
>BACX01000499.1 GCA_000333335.1 Sphingomonas-like bacterium B12
CGGTGGAGGGCTTCACGACATAATCGTCGGCGCCGAAGCCGAGCGCACGGACCTTGCTGTCCATCTCGGACACGCCGGACAGGATCAGCACCGGGGTCTGCACCTTGGCGACGCGCAGCTTCTTCAGCACGTCGTAGCCATGCATGTCCGGCAGGTTGAGATCCAGGCAGATGATGTCGTAATCGTAGAGCTTGCCCAGATCGAGGCCCTCTTCGCCGAGGTCCGTCGTGTAGGTGTTGAAGCCCTCCGCGCCCAGCATCAGCTCGATGGCCTTGGCGGTCGTGGGATCGTCTTCGATCAGAAGTACGCGCATTGTCCGTCCATCCCCGTCAGCATGGCCAGAGCGCTCCGCCCACAGCCTTCCGTTCACGTTTACGGGTATGAAGGAAAAAGGTTAACGGTCCGTAAAGCCCAAACGAATCGTTTACGCGCCGAGTTGAATCGGCCGTTGCACAATGGTCGAAATGCGTGGCACGGGGGCCACATGCTGGCCGACCGCATCCTGTTCATCGACGCCGAGGCGATCGTGCTCGACAAGCCGGCGGGATTGCCGGTCGATCGGCCGCGCGATCGCGCTGACAGTGTCGAGGATGCGCTCGATTCCTTGCGTTTCGGTTTCCAGCGATCACCGCATCCCGTGCATCGGCTCGATCGCGACACGTCGGGCTGCCTGCTGCTGGCGCGCAACCCGAAGGCCCACAAGCGCTTCGCCGCGGCGTTCGAGGCGGGGCAGGCGGAGAAGGTGTATCTCGCCGTGCTGGAAGGGGTGCCGGAACAGGCGGACGGCCGAATCGAACTGGCGCTGTCGAAATACTCCACGCGTGCCGATGGCTGGCGGATCGTCGGCGACCCGAAGAAGGGCAAGCCGTCGGTGACCGACTGGCGCCTGCTCGGTGTCGAGGGCGGTCGCGCGCTGGTCGAGTTCCCGCCACAGACCGGG
>BACX01000498.1 GCA_000333335.1 Sphingomonas-like bacterium B12
CGCGATGGATGTGACAGGCAGCCAGCGCGCCGCGACCTCCATGCTGATCCAGGCGCTGAAGGGGGCGGGGGAACGACCGCAGCTCTGCCTCGCCGCCGAGATGCGCAAGGCGCGGCCTGCGTCAGAAGGCGAGATGGTCCATGGCGATGCCGCGGCAGGGCTGCTGGTCGGCACCGGCGAGCCGGTCGCGGTCTTCCGGGGGAGTCACAGCACGACGATCGACTTCGTCGACCATTACCGGTCCGCCGGCATGGACTTCGATTATGGCTGGGAAAGCCGCTGGATCCGCGACGAGGGCTTCTCCGGCCTGATCGGTGGTGCGCTCAAGAGCGGGCTAGTCGCGCTGGGCGTCGAGGCGAACGCCATCGACCGCTTCATCGTGCCGATCGCGACGCGTGGCGTGCCGGAAGGCTTGGCGAAGAAGGCGGGCATCCGGCCCGAGGCGGTGGCCGATACGCTTTCTGCGACCGTCGGGGACAGCGGCGCGGCGCATCCGTTGCTGATGCTGGTCGCGGCATTGGAGGTGGCGAAGCCGGGCGAGACGATCCTGCTCGTCGGCTTTGGCCAGGGCGTCGACCTGATCCTGCTGGAGACGACCGAGGCGCTGACGAAACTCGCGCCGCGCAGGGGCGTGCAGGGTAACATCGCGCGGGGCCGCAAGGACGAGAATTACCTGCGCTGGCTGTTCCATCGCGGCCTGCTCGATCTCGAGCGCGGGATGCGCGCCGAGATGGACCAGAAGCAGCCTGGCACGACGCTGTGGCGCAACCGCAAGGCGGTGCTCGGCCTCGTCGGCGGTCGCTGCACGCGGACGGGTACGGTGCAGTTCCCCAAGAGCGACATCGGCGTGAACCCCAACGATCATGCCGCGCACACGCAGGAGGACTATCCGCTCGCGGACAAGCGCGCGCGCGTCGTCACCTACACCGCCGACGCGCTGACCTACTCGCCCGCGCCACCGACCTATTACGGCATGATCGATTTCGAGGGCGGCGGCCGGATGATGGCCGAGTTCGCCGACGTCGCGCCCGAGGATGTCGAGGTCGGCCGCGCGATGGAGATGGTGTTCCGCATCAAGGGCGCCGACGAGCAGCGCGATTTCACCAAATATTTCTGGAAGGCGGCCCCCGTCGCCAGGGAGAGCTGATCATGGCACGCGGCATCAAGGACAAGGTGGCGATCCTCGGCATGGGATGCGCCAGGTTCGGCGAGCGGTGGGACAGGGATGCGGACCAACTGATGGTCGAGGCGTTCGAGGAAGCGGTGGCCGATGCCGGCATCGACACCTCGCAGATCGATGCGGCGTGGATGGGCGTCGCCTTCGATGCGGTGAATGTCGGCCCCTCCGGCATCCCGCTGTCGGTGGCGCTGCGCCTGCCCAATGTCGGCGTCACCAAGGTGGAGAATTACTGCGCGTCGGGCACCGAGAGTTTCCGGGGTGCGGTCTATGCGGTGGCCTCGGGCGCGGCGGACATCGCGCTGGCGCTTGGCGTCGAGAAATTGAAGGACACCGGCTATGGCGGCCTGCCGGTGCGCTCGCGCGGCACCACCTTCGATATGGTGGGCGTCACCGGATCGGCGCCGGGCAATTTCGCGCAGCTCGCTTCCGCTTACCGGGCCACGCACGGCGTCGGCCGGGACGATCTCAAGCGCGCGATGGCGCATGTCTCGGTCAAGAGCCACGCCAATGGAGCCAGGAATCCCAAGGCGCATCTGCGCAAGGCGGTCGACATGGACACGGTGCTGAACGCGCCGATGATCGCCGAGCCGCTCGGCCTGTTCGATTGCTGCGGCGTGTCGGACGGGGCCGCCTGCGCGATCGTCACCACGCCGGAGATCGCGCGTGCGCTCGGCAAGACCGATCTGGTGACGGTGAAGGCGCTGCAGATCTCCACCTCCAACGGCTGGGAGCTGCAGCAGGGCGGCGGATGGAACGGCAGCTATTTCCACACCACCCGCATCGCCGCCGCCAAGGCCTATGAGGAAGCGGGCGTCACCAACCCGCGCGAGCAGATCAGCCTCACCGAAGTGCACGACTGCTTCTCCATCACCGAGCTGGTCACGATGGAGGATCTGTTCCTCTCGAAGGAGGGCGAGGGCTGGCGCGACGTGCTGGACGGGATGTTCGACGCCGACGGCAAGGTACCCTGCCAGATCGACGGCGGCCTCAAATGCTTCGGCCACCCGATCGGCGCGTCGGGCCTGCGCATGATCTACGAAAATTACCTCCAATTGCTCGGTCGCGCGGGCGAGCGGCAGCGCAAGACGCCGCCGAGCCTCGCGCTCAGCCACAATCTCGGCGGCATGCCGAGCCAGAACGTCTCGGCGGTCGCGATCGTGGGGCTGGCCGATGCCTGAGGCGGCCGCCCGGTCGATGGATGCCGAGACCTTCGCCGTCTTCCGCGCGCAGATCCGCCGCTTCGCGCGCGAGCGGCTGGTCGGCCTGGAGCCGCAGGTGTTCGAGGCGGGCGAGGTGACGCCGGAGATCCGTGCCGAGATGAACGGGATGGGCCTGTTCGGCCTCACCATCCCCGCCGAATATGGCGGCCTCGGCCTTTCGATCGGCGAATATATCGAGACGATGATGGAGGTGGCGTGGGCGGCGCCCGCCTTCCGGTCGGTGCTGTCGATCAACACGGGCATGCTGGCGACCGCGCTCAAGGTCGGCGGCACCGAGGCGCAGCGGGCGGAATGGTTTCCGAAGCTCGCGACCGGCGCGATCGGCGCCTTCGGCCTCACCGAGCCGGACAGCGGATCGGATTCGGCAGGCCTGCGCACCCGCGCGGTGCGCGACGGCGACGATTATGTGCTGAACGGCACCAAACGCTACATCACCAACGGCCCGATCAGCGATCTCGTGCTGGTGATGGCCCGCACCTCGGCGGAAAACCTGCCGAAGAACGCGCATGTCTCGGCCTTCCTCGTCCCCGCCGACACGCCGGGCCTTACGCGCGCGAAGGCGGACAGGAAGATGGGGCAGACCGGCGCGCTGACCGGCGACATCGTGCTGGAGGATGTCCGCGTGCCGGCGTCCGCCCTGCTCGGCGGTGAGGAGGGGTGCGGATTCCGAACGGCGATGATGGCGCTCGATGCGGGGCGGCTGTCGGTCGGCGGATCGGCGATCGGCTATGCCCGCCGCATCCTCGACAGTGCGCTGCGCTACGCGACCGAGCGCAAGGCGTTCGGCGAGACGATCGCCAACTTCCAGCTCATCCAGGCGATGCTGGCCGATTCGAAGGTCGAGCTCTATGCCGCCGAAAGCATGATGGCCGACGCGCTGCGCCGCGCGGAGGAGGGGCTGCCCGTCTCCACCGAGGCGAGCTGCGTGAAGCTGTTCGCCACCGAAGCCTGCGGGCGTATCGCCGATCGCGCGGTGCAGATTTACGGCGGCGCGGGCTACATGGCCGAATATGACGTGGAGCGCTTCTACCGCGACGTGCGCGTCTACCGCATCTACGAAGGCACCACCCAGATCCAGCAGCTCGTCATCGCGAAGGCGATGCTGCGCGATTTCGCGGCCGCCGCCTGATGTACGATCTGTTGAAGCCGCTGCGCATCGTCGAGGCATCGTCTTTCGTGGCTTCGCCCTCGGCCGGCCTCTATCTCGCGCAGATGGGCGCCGAGGTGATCCGCGTCGACCAGATCGGCGGCGGCCCCGATTTCCATCGCTGGCCGAAGAGCGACGCGGGCGCGAGCCTTTATTGGGAGGGGCTGAACAAGGGCAAGAAATCGGTCGCGCTCGATCTCGCGCGGCCCGAGGGGCGCGAGTTGCTCGCCGAACTGGCGACCGCGCCGGGCGAAAATGCCGGGCTGTTCGTCACCAATTATCCGGTGGACGGCTTCCTCGCGCACGACCGGCTCGCCGCGCGCCGTGCCGACCTGATCACGGTCCGGATCATGGGACAGGCCAATGGCGGGCCGGCGCTCGACTACACGGTCAATTGCGCGCTCGGTATCCCGCAGATCACCGGCCCCGCCGATCGCGTCGATCCGGTCAACCATGTGCTGCCGGCGTGGGATCTGCTGACCGGCGCCTATGCCGCCTTCGCATTGCTCGCCGCCGAGCGGCACCGGCGCGAGACGGGGCAGGGGCAGGAGGTGCGCATCCCGCTCTCCGATGTCGGCATCGCGACGATCGCCAATCTGGGCCAGCTCGCCGAGGTGCTGACCACCGGCGCCGATCGGCCGCGCTACGGCAACGAGGTCTATGGCGCGTTCGGGCGCGACTATGTGACGGCGGACGGCGAGCGGCTGATGGTGATGGCGATCACCCCGCGCCAGTGGACCGGGCTGGTCAAGGCGCTGGAGATCGGCGAGGCGGTCGCGGCGATCGAGGCGGAGCGGGGCGTCTCTTTCGCCAAGGACGAAGGACTGCGCTTCGAGCATCGCGATGCGCTGGTGCCACTGGTGGAGGCGGCCATCGCGCGCCGGCCCGCCGCCGAACTGGCCACCCTGTTCGATTCGCTCGGCTGCTGCTGGGGGCCGTACCGCACGATGAGCGAGGCGGCGCGCGATCCCGTGCTGGTCGGCGAGAACCCGGTGTTCGGCACGATCGAGCAGGCGAGCGGCCTGACCTATCCGGTGCCGGGCGCGATGGCGGCGATCCCGCAGCAGGCGCGGCAGTCGCCCGTCCGCGCGCCACGGCTGGGCGAGCATAGCGACGCGGTGCTGGCGGACCTGCTCGGCCTGTCGTCGGGCGCGATCGGCAGGTTGCACGATCAGGGGCTGGTGGCGTGACGCTGGATCGTTTCGATGAAGCCTGTGCCGTACTCCGCCGTTTCGCCGGCGATGCGCGCGAAAGCGTGCGGGCGCGGATCGAGATGTCCTTGCTCGATGCCGAGCAGCGCGCCGCGCATGGGCTCGCCTGGATCGAGACGACCGTCGCGGCACTGGAGGCGCTGCTGGCATGGGCGCGAGATCTGGAACAGCGGGGCCGGCTGGGCGAGGCCGAACACACGCTCCTGCTCATCGCGTTCGGCGAATATTGCGCACAGGTGACGGGCGGCCTGCCGATCAGTAGCAACGAGCTGGTCCGGCCGCAACAACTCGGCCTCGATCCGACGCGCCTGATCGCCGAGACGGCGGCGATCGTCGCCGATGGCACCGCCGCGGAAACCCGCGCCGTGCTCGCCGCGCACATCCGTGACAGCGGCAAGATCGCGGAGGATTTCGGCGACGACATCGTCGATCCGATCCGCGACCAGTATCGCCGCTTCACCGCCGAGCGGATCACGCCCCATGCGCACGGCTGGCACCTCGCCGACGCGCTGATCCCCGACGCGCTGATCGCCGAACTGGCCGCGCTCGGCACCTTCGGCATCTGCATCGCGCCCGACCATGGCGGGCTTGGCCTCGGCAAGCTGGAGATGTGCGTCGTCACCGAGGAACTGTCGCGCGGCTGGATCGGCACAGGGTCGCTCGGCACCCGGTCGGAGATCGCTGGCGAGCTGATCTCGGCGGGCGGCACCGCAGCGCAGAAGGCGCACTGGCTGCCCCGCATCGCCAGCGGCGAGGTGCTGCCCACCGCCGTCTTCACCGAACCCTCGAACGGATCCGATCTCGCCCATCTCCGGACCCGCGCGATGCGCGATGCGGAGGGGGGCTGGCAGATTTCCGGCGCCAAGACCTGGATCACCCACGCCGCGCGATCGGATCTGATGACCCTGCTCGCGCGCACCGGCGGGCCGGGGAATGGCGGCCTCTCGATGTTCCTCGCGCCCAAGCCGCGCGGCAGCGAGGGCGATCCCTTTCCCGCCGACGGCATGTCGGGCGGCGAGATCGGCGTCCTCGGCTATCGCGGGATGCGCGAGTACGAGCTGATGTTCGACGGCTTCGCGGTGCCGGCGGACGGTTTGCTCGGCGGCGAGGAAGGGCAAGGCTTCCGCCAGCTCATGCGCACCTTCGAGGGTGCGCGCATCCAGACGGCGGCGCGCGCGGTGGGTGTCGCGTGGCGCGCCTACGAGCTGGGCCTCGCCTACGCGCTGGAACGCCGGCAGTTCGGCAGGCCGCTGTTCGATTTTCCCCGCGTGTCCGACAAGCTGGTGATGATGCTGGTCGAGACCGTTGCCGCGCGCGAACTCGCTTATTTCGCGGCGCGGGAGAAGGACAAGGGACGCCGTTGCGACGTCGAGGCGGGGATGGCCAAGCTGCTCGCCGCGCGCGTCGCCTGGACCAATGCGGACAATGCGCTGCAGATCCACGGCGGCAACGGCTATGCGCTGGAGAGCGAGATCAGCCGCATCCTGTGCGACGCGCGTATCCTCAACATCTTCGAGGGCGCGGCGGAGATTCAGGCGCATGTCATTGCGCGCGGCCTGCTGGCGGCGCGCAACTGATCGGCGCCGCTACCGCCCCTTGAACGCTGCCGGCCGTTTCTCGCGGAAGCTCGCCACGCCTTCGACGAAATCCTCGGTCTGTCCCGCCTCGCGCTGGAAGCTGCGTTCGCGGGCGAGCTGATCCTCCAGCGAGGATTCGAGTGCCGCCCAGGCCGATGCCTTGATGAGACCCAGCGCGCGCGGCCCCTTCGCCAGTTCGGTGGCGATCTTCAGCGCTTCCTCGTCCAGCCTGTCGTCGGGCACCACGCGGTTGATCAGCCCCCAGTCGAGCGCCTGTGCCGCGCCGATCTTGGTGCCCATCAGCATCATCTCCATCGCGCGCACGCGCCCGATCGCCTTGGAGAGCAGGTAGGTCGATCCGCCGTCAGGCGTCAGCCCGACATGGCGGAAGGCCTGGTAGAAATAGGCGCTCTCGCCCGCGACGATCATGTCGCCGGCGCACGCGATGCCACAGCCGACGCCGGCCGCAGCCCCCTTCACGGCGGTCACGATCGGCAGGCGGGATGCGCGCATGCCGAGGATCATCGGGTTGAAAATGCTCTCCAGCCGCACCCCCGCATCGCGATCGGGATCGGCCAGGTCGAAGCCGCCCTCGGCCAGATTGGCGCCCGAGCAGAAGGCGCGACCCTCCGCCCCGATCAGGATCGCGCGCGCCTCGGTCTCCGCGCGGCGCAGCGCGTCGAGCAGTTCGAGGCCGAGCGGCGTCGACATGGCGTTGAGCACGGCGGGATCGTTCAGCCGGATGACCGCGACGTCGCCGGCCAGCTCGTACAGCAGCTTGGTGTAGGTCATGCAGGCGCTCTCCTCTTCCCTTGGCTAGACCCGGCGGCGCCCGCGTGAAAGCCGGCGAAAAGGAGAGCGTCGGTCAGCCCTGTGTCAGCCCCAATATCCGCTCGGCGAGTTCGGGGCGGCAGATCAGCAGGTCGGGGAGGTAAGGGTCGGCCGCGTTGTAGGCCATCGGCGATCCGTCGACCCGGCTGACATGGAGGCCGGCGGCGACCGCGACGGCGACCGGGGCGCAGCTGTCCCACTCATATTGGCCGCCGGTGTGGAGGTAGATGTCGGCCTCGCCACGCACCACCGCCATCGCCTTGGCGCCGGCCGATCCCATCGGCACCAGCTCGGCACCGAGCGCGTCGGCGACCGACACCGCCTCGGCGGCCGGGCGTGTGCGGCTGACCAGCATGCGCAATGTCTCGGCCGCTTCCGGGGCCTGCGGGCAGGTGCCGGTGCAGAGCGTCATCGGCACGCCGGGCAGCGCCACCGCGCCCGCCACCGGCACGCCGTCGATCGCCAGCGCGACATGCACCGCCCAGTCGCTGCGGCCTTCGCCATATTCGCGCGTGCCGTCGAGCGGATCGACGATCCAGACGCGGCGGGCGACCAGCCGCTCGGCCCCGTCCTTCTCCTCTTCGGAGAGGATCGCGTCGTCCGGCCGGGCGTGGCGCAGCGCCTCCATGATGAAGGCGTTGGCGGTGCGGTCGCCCGCCTTGCCCAGCGCCTTGCCCTCGAACAGCCCCGATTTCTGGAGGACGAGCAGCAGCTCGCCCGCCGTCTCGGCGACGCGGCGCGCGACGGTGGCGTCGGTTTCCCCGCTCATCGTTCCATCTCCAGCAGCCGCTCGACGATCAGGTCCGCCGCCTGCTCCGGCGACATCGCGGTCGTGTCGATCCGGATCTCGGGCGCCTCGGGCGGTTCGTAGGGGCTGTCGATGCCGGTGAAGTTCTTGAGCTGGCCGCTGCGCGCCTTCTTGTAGAGGCCCTTCACGTCGCGCCGCTCGGCCTCTGCCAGCGGCGTGTCGACATGCACCTCGATGAACTCGGCGTCCGCCATCATCCGCCGCACCATTGCGCGCTCGGCGCGGAAGGGGGAGATGAAGGCGGTAAGCACGATCAGCCCCCCATCGGTCATCAGTTTCGCCACCTCGCCGACGCGGCGGATATTCTCGACGCGATCGGCATCGGTGAAGCCCAGATCGCGGTTGAGGCCGTGGCGGACGTTGTCGCCGTCGAGCAGGAAGCTGTGGCGGTTAATCCGCGCGAGCTTGCGGTCGACCAGGTTGGCGATGGTCGACTTGCCCGCGCCGGACAGGCCGGTGAGCCACACCACCGCCGGCTTCTGGTTCTTCAACTCGGCGCGCCGCTCGCGGCTGACGTCGATCGCCTGCCAGTGGACATTCTCCGCGCGGCGCAGCGCGAAGTGCAGCATGCCGGCGGCGACCGTGGCGTTGCTGATCTTGTCGATCAGGATGAAGCCGCCCAGCGTCCGGTTCTCGCCATAGGCCTCGTAGACCAGGGGCCGGTCGGTCGAGAGGTTCGCCACGCCGATCGCGTTCAGCTCCAGCGTGCGCGCAGCGAGCTGCTCCATCGTGTTGACGTTGACCTGGTATTTGGGGGCCTGCACCTGCACGGTGACGGTTTGCGTGCCGAGCTTCAGCCAATAGGGGCGACCGGGTAGCATCGCCTCCTCGGCCATCCACACGATCGTCGCCTCGAACTGGTCGGCGGTCTGCGGCGGATTGTCGGCGGGCGCGATCACGTCGCCGCGCGAGCAGTCGATCTCGTCGGCGAGCGTCAGCGTCACCGACTGGCCGGCGACCGCCTCGTTCAGATCGCCATTGAAGGTGACGACGCGCGAGACGGTCGATGTCTTGCCCGACGGCAGCACCCGCACCGCATCGCCCGGCTTCACCGTGCCGCTCGCGATCAGGCCGGAGAAGCCCCGGAAGTCGAGGTTAGGCCGGTTGACCCACTGCACCGGCATCCGGAACGGCTGGTCGGCGGCGGCATCCTGATCGACCTCGACAGTCTCCAGATGCTCGATCAGCGTCGGGCCGTCATACCAGGGCGTCTCGGCCGACCGGCTGGTGATGTTGTCGCCGGCGAGGCCCGAGATCGGGATGGCGGTGAAGCCGGCGATGCCGATGCTGTCGGCGAAGGCGCGGTAGTCCGCGACGATCGCGTCGTAGGTCGCGCGGTCGTAGCCGACGAGATCCATCTTGTTCACCGCCAGCACCAGGTGGCGCACGCCGATCAGGTGGGCGAGATAGGAGTGGCGCCGCGTCTGGGTGAGCACGCCCTTGCGCGCATCGATCAGGATCACGGCGAGATCGGCGGTGGAGGCGCCGGTCACCATGTTGCGGGTGTACTGCTCGTGGCCGGGCGTGTCGGCGACGATGAACTTCCGTTTCTCGGTCGCGAAGAAGCGATAGGCGACGTCGATCGTGATGCCCTGCTCGCGCTCGGCGGCGAGGCCGTCGACCAGCAATGCGAAGTCGATTGCCTGCCCCTGCGTGCCGACGCGCTTGCTGTCCGCCTCCAGTGCGGCGAGCTGGTCCTCGAAGATCATCTTCGAATCGTAGAGCAGCCGGCCGATCAGCGTGGACTTGCCGTCGTCCACCGATCCGCAGGTGATGAAGCGCAGCAGGCTCTTGCGCTGATGCTGCGCGAGATAGGCCTCGATATCCTCGGCGATCAGCGCGTCGGCGCGGTAGGAGGGGGCGGCCTCAGTCATCAGAAATAGCCCTCCTGCTTCTTCTTCTCCATGCTGGCGTCGCCGCCGTCCTTGTCGATGATGCGGCCCTGCCGTTCCGACGTGGTGGTCAGCAGCATTTCCTGAATCACGTCGTTCAGCGTCGCCGCCTCGCTCTCCACCGCGCCGGTCAGCGGGTAGCAGCCGAGCGTGCGGAAACGGATCGAGCGTTCGACCGGCACCTCTCCCGGCGCCAGCCGGAAGCGATCGTCGTCGACCATCAGGAGCAGCCCGTCGCGCTCGACGGTGGGGCGCTTCGCCGCGAAATAGAGCGGCACGATCTCGATCCGCTCGCGCTGGATATATTGCCAGATGTCGAGCTCGGTCCAGTTGGAGATCGGGAAGACGCGGATGCTTTCGCCCTTGGCCTTTTTCGCATTGTAGAGGTTCCACAGCTCCGGCCGCTGGTTCTTCGGATCCCAGCGGTGCGAGGCGGAGCGGAAGGAGAAGATGCGCTCCTTCGCGCGGCTCTTCTCTTCGTCGCGCCGCGCGCCGCCGAAGGCCGCGTCGAAGCCGTGGAGGTCGAGCGCCTGCTTCAGCCCTTCCGTCTTCCACATGTCGGTGTGGAGCGCGCCATGGTCGAACGGGTTGATGCCGCGCGCCTTGGCGTCCGGATTCTGGTGGACGATCAGCTCCATGCCGGCCTCGCGCGCGGCCCGGTCGCGCAGCTCGTACATGGCCCGGAACTTCCAGGTCGTATCGACATGCATCAGCGGGAAGGGCGGGGGCGAGGGGTAGAAGGCCTTGCGCGCGAGGTGCAGCAGCACCGCCGAATCCTTGCCTACCGAATAGAGCATCACGGGGCGCTCGCACTCGGCCACCACCTCGCGCAGGATGTGGATCGACTCCGCCTCCAGACGTTCGAGATGGGTGAGGCTGCGCACGTCGATCCCTGTCCTGTCCACCACTGTCGTCACTTCATCCTGTCCGATGACCGGCGAGGATATAGCGACGCGACCCCGGCCTGTCCCCGTCGCGGCGGGACAAGAAATTCTTGGGCGGGGATCAGGCGGCGGGCGGGACGCGCTGGCGGCGCAGCTCGGTCTTGAGGATCTTGCCGGCGCCGGAGAGCGGCAGCGCATCGACGAACTCGATCGATCGCGGGATCTTGTATCCGGCGAGGCCCGCGCGACAATGCGCGTCGATCGCGGCGGGGTCGGCGGGCGATCCGGGGTGCGGCACGATCACGGCATGGACGCGCTCGCCCCAGCGCTCGTCCGGCAGCGCGATCACCGCCACCGCCGCGACGCAGGGGTGAGTGGCGACGACATTCTCAACCTCGGCCGAATAGACGTTTTCGCCGCCGGTGATGATCATGTCCTTCAGCCGATCGACCACCGTGACGTAGCCGGCCGCGTCCATCCGGCCCACGTCGCCGGTGTGCATCCAGCCGCCGCGCAGCGCCTCGGCGGTGGCGTCGGGCCTGTTCCAGTAACCCCGCATCACGGTCGGCCCGCGCACGACGATCTCGCCGACCTCGCCACGCGGAAGCTCGGCATCGTCCGGGCCGACGATCCGCATCTCGCACACCGAGGTGGCGCGCCCCGCCGCCCGGCCACGCCCTTCCGCGCGCGCCTCGGCGCTGTGATCCTCGGGCGAGAGGATGCAGCAGGTCGGTGACAGTTCGGTCATGCCATAGGCCTGGCAGAAGCCGGCGTTCGGGAAGGCCTCGATCGCGCGATCGAGCAGCGTGTCGTCCATCGGCGCGGCGCCGTAGCGCAGGCGGCCGACGCTGCTCGTGTCGAACTCGGCGAAGCGCGGATGGTCGATCGTCGTGCGCAGCATGGTCGGTACGAAGAAGGCGTCGGTGATCCGCCACGCCTCGATCGCCTGCAGCATCGCCAGCGGCTCGAAGCCGGGGATGAAAGCGGAGGTCGCGCCGCTGAACAAAGCGATCATCAGGCTGGAGAGCGCGCCGACATGGAACAGCGGCGCGGAATGGAGGAACGTGTCGCCCGGCGCGCAGCCCGGATGCGACATGCTGCCCATCGCCGCCCACACCATGTTGGCGTGGCTCAGCATCACCCCCTTGGGCCGCCCGGTGGTGCCGCCGGTGTAGAGGATGGCGGCGAGATCGTCGCCGCGCCGCAGGGCATCCTCGACGACGGGCGCGTCCGCCATCCAGCGGCTGCGCGGCACGATGCCGTCGCGATCGGATTCCCCGGTCGAGAGGATGTGGAGCAGCCTAGGCGCCCCGGCCCGGATCGCGGGCACCATCGGCTCGAACTCGGGCGCGACGAGCAGGATGCGCGTATCGCAGTCGACGAGCGAATAGGCCATCTCCTCCACCGTCCAGCGCAGATTGACCGGGTTGATGACGCCGCCCGCCCAGAGCGTGCCGAGGATGAAGGTGAGGAAATGATCGCCGTTGCGCGACAGGATCGCGACGCGGTCGCCGGGCGCCACCCCCAGCCCGCGCATCGCACCGGCGAAGCGGGCGACCTCCTCGCCCAGCGCCGCCCACGTCCGCCGCCGGTCGCTGTCGATCGTGGCGGTGCGATCCGGCGCGCGCTGGATCATGCGGTGCAGGCTCTGGGTGATATACATCAGGGCGACCTCTCCTCCGCCGCCATCCTGCTCAGCGCGTCACAGCGCCTCGATGATCGTCACGTTGGCGACGCCGCCGCCCTCGCACATCGTCTGCAGGCCCCAGCGCTTGCCGCGTGCCTTCAGCGCGTTGATCAGCGTCGCCATCAGCTTGGTGCCCGATCCGCCGAGCGGGTGGCCGAGCGCGATCGCGCCGCCGTTGACGTTGAGCCGCGCGGGGTCCGCGCCGGTATGCTTCAGCCACGCCATCGGCACCGAGGCGAAGGCCTCGTTCACCTCGTACAGATCGATGTCGCCCATCGTCATGCCGGCGCGCTTCAGCGCCCGATCGGTGGCGAAGAGCGGCTCCTCCAGCATGATCACCGGATCCCCCGCCGTCACCGTCAGATTGTGGATGCGCGCCAGCGGTTTCAGGCCGTGATCCCTGAGCGCCTGTTCGGAGACGACCAGCACAGCCGAGGAGCCGTCGGTGATCTGGCTGGAGGTCGCGGCCGTCAGGCGCCCGCCCTCGACCAGCAGCTTCACCCCGGCCATGCCTTCGGGCGATGCATCCCAGCGTATCCCCTCGTCGGTGTCGTGCACGGCGGGCGTGCCGTCGGGCAGCACGATGTCGACCGGCACGATCTCGCGGCCGAAGGCGCCGGCCTTGCTCGCGGCGGCCGCCTTGCGGTGGCTGTCGAGGCCGAATGCGTCCAGCATATCGCGGGTGAAGCCGTGCTTCTCGGCGATCATCTCGGCCCCGCCGAACTGGCTGAAGCCGCTCACGCCGAAGCGATCGAGCAGCGACTTCGAATAGGGATGCGCCCCCTCGGGCGAGCGCGCCGCCGATCCCATCGGCACGCGGCTCATGCTCTCCGCGCCGCCCGCGATCACCACGTCCTGCGTGCCGGACATCACCGCCTGCGCGGCGAACTGGATCGCCTGCTGGGATGATCCGCACTGGCGATCGATCGTCACCGCCGGCACGCTGGCCGGCAGCTTCGAGGCGAGCACGCAGTTGCGGCCGAAATGCATCGATTGCTCGCCCGACTGGGTGACGCAGCCCCAGATCACGTCGTCGATCGCGGCCGGATCGATGCCGGTGCGATCGACGATGGCGTTCAGGCTCGCGGCGCCGAGATCGTCGGCATGGATGCCGGAAAGGCGCCCGTTGCGCCGCCCGCCGGCGGTGCGCACCGCCTCGACGATATAGGCTTCGGCCATGTGATCCTGCTCCCCGCGATTCTGTCCGGTGTCGATCGCGACATTAGGCGGCCACCGCCTGCGCGCGCGCCTGTGACATAAGCGGGCTTTCTTCGCCGCCGTCCTGTTCTACGGCAGGATCGCAAGCGCATCGACGCAATGGAGACGGCAATGGAATTGAGCGGGACGGCCGCGATCGTGACGGGCGGGGCCTCGGGCCTCGGCGGGGCGACGGCCGATATGCTGGCGAAGGGCGGCGCCAGGGTCACGATCTTCGATCTCAACGCCGATCTCGGCACCAAGAAGGCGAAGGCGATCGGCGGCCATTTCGTGAAGGTCGACGTCACCGGCGAACCCGCCGTCCAGGCCGCGATCGAGGAGGCGGAGGGGCTGCACGGCAGGGCGCGGATCTGCGTCAACTGCGCCGGCATCGGCCCGCCCGCCAAGGTGGTCGATCGCAACGGCAACCCGCTGCCGCTCGCCGATTTCGCCAGGATCATCTCGATCAACTTGCTCGGCACCTTCAACGTGTTGTCCAAGTTCGCGGCGCGGATCGTGAACGAGGCGCCGCTCACGCCCGACGGGGAGCGCGGGGTGATCATCAACACCGCCTCGGTCGCCGCCTATGACGGGCAGGTCGGGCAGCCCGCTTATGCCGCCTCGAAGGGCGGCATCGTCGCGATGACGCTGCCGATCGCGCGCGAGCTGGCCCGATCCGGCATCCGCGTAATGACGATCGCGCCCGGCATCTTCTGGACGCCTCTGCTCGCCTCGCTGCCGCAGGAAGCGCAGGATTCGCTTGGGCAGCAGGTGCCCTTTCCCAGCCGCCTCGGACACCCGGAGGAATATGCCATGCTGGCCCAATCGATCATCGCCAACCCGATGCTGAACGGCGAGACCATCCGCCTCGACGGATCGATCCGGATGGCCGCGAAATGAGCGGCGCGTATGAAGGGGTCGGCCCCGAAAAGACCGCCGAGATCGCTGCGAAGGTGGAGGCCTTCGTCCGCGACGTGATCGTCCCCTACGAAACCGACCCGCGGCAGGACCAGCACGGCCCGACCGACGAGCTGGTCGCGGAGATGAAGGGCAAGGCGCGCGCCGCCGGCATCCTCACCCCGCACATCCTGCCCGACGGCCGCCATTTGTCGCAGCGCGAGACGGCGGCGGTGCTCAAGAAGTCCGGCCTGTCGATCCTTGGGCCGCTGGCGGTGAACACCAACGCGCCCGACGAGGGCAACATGTTCCTGCTCGGCAAGGTCGGCAGCCCGGAGATCAGGGAGCGCTTCCTGAAGCCGCTGGTCGAGGGCCATGGCCGTTCGGCCTTCTTCATGACCGAGCCGGCCGACGAGGACGGCGCCGGCTCCGATCCCTCGATGATGAAGACGACCTGCAGGCTCGACGGCAATCACTGGGTGATCAACGGCCGCAAGAAGTTCATCACCGGCGCGGAAGGCGCGATCGTCGGCATCGTCATGGCGAAATCGGAAGCCACAGATGGGACGGGGGGCGCCTGCATGTTCCTGGTCGATCTGCCGGACCCGGCGATCCGCATCACCCGCGTGCTCGAGACGATCGACGATTCGATGCCCGGCGGCCATGCCGAGATCGAGATCGACAATCTGCGCGTGCCGGCCGACCAGATGCTCGGAGTGGCCGGCGAGGGCTTCCAATATGCCCAGATCCGTCTGTCGCCCGCGCGGCTTTCCCACTGCATGCGCTGGTATGGCGCGGCGGTGCGCGCCAACGAGATCGCGACCGATTACGCCAATCGCCGCAAGGCGTTCGGCAAGCCGCTGGTCGATCACGAAGGCGTCGGCTTCATGCTGGCCGACAACCTCATCGACCTGAAACAGGCCGAGCTGATGATCGACTGGTGCGCCGACGTGCTCGACACGGGCGCTCTCGGCACCGCCGAATCGTCGATGGCGAAGGTGGCGGTGTCCGAAGCGCTGTCGCGCGTCGCCGATCGCTGCGTCCAGGTGATGGGCGGCACCGGCATCACGCGTGACACGATGGTCGAGAAATTCTATCGCGAGATCCGATGCTTCCGCATCTATGACGGCCCCACCGAGGTGCACAAATGGAGCCTCGCCAAGAAGATCAAGCGCGACTGGACCAAGGCGCAGGCGGGGTGAGCGGGGCCGCGCGCGTCCTGCCGCTGGAGGGCGTGCACAATTTTCGCGACTATGGCGGCTATCGTTGCGCGGGCGGGCGGCTGAAGACCGGGCTGCTGTTCCGCTCCGCCCAGCATCATGGCGCGACCGACGGCGATCTGGCGCGGATCGCCGGCGTCGGCCTCGCCAGCGTGATCGATCTGCGTGGCGGACGGGAGCGGGACAAGGCGCCATGCCGCCGGCCGGATGGCTTCGCCGCGCGGGTGTTCTTCGTGAACGAGGACACGACCGGCATCGCCCCGCACATGCAGGCGGCACGCGACGCCGCTCGCGCCGCCCCGAGTGCCGATCAGGCGCGCGCCGCGATGACGCGCGGCTATGCCGGCATGGCCTATCGCCCGCATCTGATGCCGATGCTGCGCCGCTATTTCGCGGTGCTGGCGGAGCTGCCCGGTCCGTCGCTGATCCACTGCATGGCGGGCAAGGACCGCACCGGCCTCGCCGTCGCGCTCTTCCACGTGGGCATGGGCGTCCATCCGGACGACATCATGGCCGATTACCTGATGACCAACAGCGCCGGCCGCGCCGAGGAGCGGATCGCGGCGGGCGCCACCCATGTCCGCGCCTCCTATGGCGGGGCGATCGACGATGCGGCGGTGCGCGTGCTGATGATGGTGGAGCCGGCCTATCTCGACGCCGCCTTCGCCGCCATCGCCGAGCGCAGCGGATCGGTGGACGCCTATCTGCGCGACGAACTGGGTGTCACCGACGCCGTGCGGGAGGCGCTCGCCGCCCGTCTGATCGACTAGCGCAGGAAGCCGGCGAGACGGCCGGCGATGATCGCTTCGGCATCGGCGATGATGCGTTCGATCAGCTCGCGGCAGGTCGGCACGTCGTTGATCAGTCCCTGCACCATGCCGGCCGACCAGACGCCATGGTCGATGTCGCCGCTGATCAGCCCCTCGCGGCCGCGTGCGCCCTTCACCAGATGCGCCACCGCCTCGAATGGTTGGCCCTCGCGCTCAATGCGGATCGCCTCCTGACTCACCGCGTTGCGCGCCACCCGCGCGGTGTTGCGATAGCTGCGGAACATCAGGTCGGTCGCGCGCTCGTCATTGGCGACCATCGCCGCCTTGAAATTGGGATGGATCGGCGCCTCCTGCGTCGCGCAGAAGCGGGTGCCCATGTTGATCCCCTCGGCGCCCAGCGCGAGCGCCGCGACCAGCCCGCGCCCGTCGCCGAACCCGCCCGAGGCGAGCATCGGCACCTTCACCTTGTCGGCGGCCGCCGGGATCAGGATCAGGCCGGGAATGTCGTCCTCGCCCGGATGGCCGGCGCATTCGAACCCGTCGATCGAGATCGCGTCCACCCCCATCCGCTCGGCGGAGAGCGCGTGGCGGACGGCGGTGCATTTGTGGATCACCTTGATGCCGTGCGCCTTCAGCTCGTCGACATGCTCCTGCGGCTTGTAGCCGGCGGTTTCCACCACCGTGATCCCCATGTCGATGATCGCGCGGCGATAGTCCGCATATGGCGGCGGGTTGATCGACGGCAGGATGGTGAGATTCACGCCGAACGGCTTGTCGGTCATCGCCCGGCAGCGTTCGATCTCGCGGCGCAGATCGTCGGGCGTCGGCTGGGTGAGCGCGGTCAGGATGCCGAGGCCGCCGGCGTTGGAGACGGCCGACGCCAGCTCCGCGGTGCCGACCCACTGCATCCCGCCCTGAACGATCGGGTGGGCGATGCCCAGCATCTCGGTGATGCGTGTACGGATCATGATCGTCTCCCGATTCTCTCCGGCGAGCCGTCGATGTGCGTCATCGTCTGGCCTCCCTCCGCATATTTTTCACGTGCATAACGCCGTTATCTATGATTTGAGCTTGGCAGAAAGCGCCGCGCCGCTCGCCTCGCAAAAGGGGCAGGGGGCGGCGACGAAACGGAAGGATGCCGCCTGTCATGACCATGCCCGCGCTGCTCGAAGGCCGCCTGTCGATCCCGGCGATCGCCTCGCCGATGTTCATCATCTCGCAGCCCGAACTGGTGCTGGCGCAGTGCCGCGCGGGCGTGGTCGGCTCATTCCCGTCGCTCAATGCGCGCCCGTCCGGCGTGTTCGAGCAGTGGCTCCAGCGCCTGACCTCCGAGCTGACCGAGAAAGACGCCCCCTTCGCGGTGAACCTGATCGTCCATCGGTCGAACCCGCGACTCGAGGAGGATCTGGCGCTCTGCGTGAAATATCGCGTGCCGATGGTGATCACCTCACTGGGTGCGCAGCCGGCGATCAACGAGGCGATCCATTCCTATGGCGGCATCGTCTTCCACGACATCATCAACGACATGTTCGCCCGCAAGGCGATCGAGAAGGGGGCTGACGGTCTGATCGCGGTCGCGGCGGGCGCGGGCGGTCATGCCGGCACGCTCTCCCCCTTCGCGCTGGTGCAGGAGATTCGCGAGTGGTTCGACGGGCCGCTGGCGCTGTCCGGCGCGATCGCCAATGGCGGCGCGGTGCTGGCGGCGCGCGCGATGGGGGCGGATCTCGGCTATATCGGATCGGCCTTCATCGCCACCGAGGAGGCCCATGCGGACGAGGCCTACAAGCAGATGATCGTCGACAGCCACGCGTCGGACATCGTCTATTCCAACCTCTTCACCGGCGTGCACGGCAATTACCTGAAGCCCAGCATCCGCAATGCCGGCATGGATCCGGACGATCTGCCCGAATCCGATCCCTCCAAGATGAACTTCGCCGAGATGACCGAGGGCAAGAAGGCGTGGAAGGACATCTGGGGCTGCGGGCAGGGGATCGGCGCGGTGCATGGCGTGGTGCCGGCGGGCGAGTTGGTCGCGCGCCTCGGCCGCGAATATCGCGCGGCGCTGGACCGGCTGAACGCCTGACATCGGATCGCGCGATGACTGTGAGCGGAAGGCTTCGTTGGAGGGGCGGCGGCGGATCGCGCTAAACACGCGCCATGAGCCGCACCGCCTTCCGACAGCCCGAACCCGCGCTGACCCGTGCCGCGATCCGCAGCCGCCTGCGCGCGCTCGCATTGGTGCGGCGCGAGGCCGCCCGCTCTATCGCCCGCTGAAGCGCGGCTCGCGCTTTTCGAGGAAGGCGCCCACGCCCTCGGCATGATCGTCTGTGAAGCCAGCGATTCGCTGGTCGGTCCGTTCGCGTTCCAGGCTTTCGCCGAGCGTCGAGGACAGGCCATCGGTGATCGCGCGGCGCATCAGGCCGTAGGCGACGGTCGGCCCGGCGGCGAGCCGCGTGGCCATCGCGCGCGCCGTCGGCATCAGCGCCTCGTCCTCCACCATCTGCCAGATCAGCCCCCAGTCGAGCGCCTGCTTGGCGGAGACGCGCTCGCCCAGCATCATCATGCCTGTAGCCCGCGCGCGGCCGGCGAGGCGGGGCAGCAGCCAGGTCGATCCGACATCGGGCACCAGCCCGATCCGTGCGAAGGGCTGGAGGAAATAGGCCGATCGCGCCGCGATCACGATGTCGCCGGCCAGCGCATAGCCGCATCCACCACCGGCCGCCGCGCCGTTCACCGCCGTCACCAGCGGCACCGGCAGGTCGCGCATCCGTTCGAGCAGCGGGTTGAAGCCCGCCTCCAGCTGCGCGCCACGATCGACCGGGCCGTCCTCGCCCTGTGCCGCCGACAGGTCCGCGCCCGAACAGAAGGCCCGTCCGGACCCGGTCAGCAGCGCGGCCCGCGCGACACCCTCGTCGCGGATGCGATCGAAGGCGTGGGTCAGCTCGGCCAGCGTCTGCGGCGCCAGCGCATTGAGCGTGTCGGGCCGGTCGATCGTGACGGTGGCGACCGCGCCCGCCTGCTCGAACCGGATATGCTCGTAACGCATCCGCCTCAGCTCCGCTTGGCGCTCTGGACGATGCGGCTCACCATCTCGTGCCGGATCGTCTCGAAGTCGGGCGCGTCGCCGCCCAGCCGCCCCGTCATCTCCAGCGAGATCAGGCCGTGGATCTGCGCCCAGAAGATGTGGGCCAGCATCTCGGCATCGATGTCGAGATCGCCCGTTTCCACCATCTCGCGCGCATAGGCGGTCAGGTTGCGGCGCGATCGGTCGGCGGCGGCGGCGAGATCGGGGTAGAGCGCCATGTCGGGCTGGGTCAGCGCGAAGATCAGGCGGTAGGCATCCGGATTGGCATAGGCGAAATCGACATAGGCGTTGCCGATCGCGCGCGATCGTTCCCAGATGTCGCCCGCCCCCGCCAGCGCCGCCTCCAGCCGTTCGGACAATTGATCCAGCGCTGCGGTGCGGGTGGCGGCGAGGATCGCCTCCTTGTTCTGGTAATAGCGATAGAGCGCCGTCGCCGACCAGCCGAGCTCCTGCGCGATCGAGTGCATCGAGACGCGCTCGATCCCGCGCTCGACCGCCTGCCGCTCCGCCACCCGGCGGATGCGCTCGCGGCCTTGCGCGACCTGGGCGTCGGTGAGCAGGACGGGCATCGGCCGATCATAGATAACGGCGTTATCCGGCGCCATGCGAAATCACGGGGTGCGGCGTCCGGCCTCCGAAAACGGATAGGTATCGCCGCGTGGCCGACGCCTGCATCCTTTCCGTGGATGAAGGGGAGGGTATCGTGACGGCTGCACCGGTGTTCGATCTTGCCGGCCGTGTGGCGCTGGTGACCGGCGCCTCGTCCGGCATCGGCATGCGCTATGGCCGCATCCTGGCGGCTGCCGGCGCGAAGGTGGCGCTGGCCGCCCGGAATGGTGAGCGGCTGGAGGCGCTGCGCAGGGAGATCGTCGCGGCGGGTGGCGAGGCGATCACCGTCTCGCTCGACGTCACCGACGAAGCCTCGACCGTCGCCGCCTATGATATGGCCGAAGCGGCGTTCGGCACGGTCGATACGATCGTCGCCAATGCCGGCATGAACGCGCAGGGCCCGACCACCGAGCTGTCGGTCGCCGATTTCGACGAGACCGTCGCGGTCAACCTGCGCGGCGTGTTCCTCACCGCGCGCGAGGGCGCGAAGCGGATGCTCGCCGCCGGATCGCGCGAGCGGCAGACCGGGCGCATCGTCATCACCGCCTCGATGGCGGCGATCACGGTGGAGCCGGGGCTGGCCGTCTATAGCGGCACCAAGGCCGGCGTCGTCCAGATGGGCAAGGTGATGGCGCGCGACTGGGTGCGTCACGGCATCAACGTCAACATGATCTGCCCCGGCTACATCCGCACCGGCATCAACGACGCCTGGTTCGATTCGCCCGGCGGCGTGAAGCAGATCGAACGCTTCCCGCGCCGCCGGCTGATGGAGGAGAGCGATCTCGACGTCGCCTTGCTCTGGCTCTGTTCGGACGCGTCGCGCGCCGTCACCGGAACGGCGGTGATGGTCGACGACGGGCAGTCGCTCTGATGGGCCGCGCCGCACCCGAACTGCTCGATCCCGCGCGCTACATCTTCGTGCAGGATGTGCAGACGCGCTTTTCCGACATGGATTCCAACCAGCACATCAACAATGTCGCGATCGCGGCGGCGTTCGAGGATGCACGCGTGCGTTTCGATTTGGGCCATGGCGCCCGCGCCCTGTTCAAGAACCTGCGCATGATGATCGTCGCCGCCGGCATCGATTATCTGGCCGAGGCGCATTACCCGCAGCCGCTGCGGATCCATGTCGGCGTGCTGGCGATCGGGCGGACGAGCTGGACGCTCGGCCAGCTCGCGCTGCAGGATGGCCGGGCGTGCGCCTATTGCCGCGCTACGATCTGCGCAACCGACGGAAAGGCGCCGACGCCGCTGCCCGACGACCTGCGCGAGTGCCTCACGCGCGGCATGATCCGGCCGATCGCCGAGGGCTGAGCCTCAGTTCGGCCCGGTCGCCGTGGCGGAGGGCAGGCGGCTGCGCAGCCGCGCAAACTCCGCGACCTGCCGCCCGACCAGATCGAGCTGCCCCGCCGCCGCCGCATCGTTGCAGGCGCCATCGGTGAACATGCCCGAGGCGGACTTGATCGCGGCCCCCAGCGGCGTCGGCCAGCCGCGCAGCGCGTGCACGATCGAGCGCAAGGTGGCCAACGTCGATCCCGTCGCCTGCCAGCCATAGGCCGTGACGATCAGGCCGACCGGCAGCCCGTCCAGATAGACGCGCTCGTCCTTCGCGGTTTCCTCGATGAAGTCGACCGCGTTCTTGACGAGGCCGGAGATCGATCCGTGATAGCCGGGGCTGGCGATGATCAGCCCGTCGGCCTCGCGCACCGCCTGCACCAGCGCGCTCGCGCCTTCGTGCCGGGTCGCGACGCCATAAGCGTAATGCGGCAGATCGACGATATCGGCCCCGCCGAACAGCCGAACCCGCGCGCCCTCCCGCTCGGCCGAGGCGAGCGCCAGCATCAGCGCCTGCTCGGTGGACGAGCCGGGCGACGTCGTGCCGCCGATGCCGACGATATAGGGGGCGGTGGTCATGCGTCTCTCCATAGGGTCGCGGCGCACTCATGGCACGCCTTTCGTGCGGAGCAAGGGTGCACGGCCTTTCCGGTCACGCAGCTTCCCTTTGCATGACGGCAGGACAGCGCGACGCGCTTGATCCGGCGGCGCGGATGGCCGAGAGCCTTTGCCGTCGATCAGGAGAGAGGACGACATGGCCGGGCGATATTTCGACGAATGGCAGGTGGGCGACCGGATCGAGCACCCGATCCGCCGCACCGTGACCGAGACGGACAACCTGCTCTTTTCGACCATGACCCACAATCCGCAGCCGCTCCACCTCGATCTGGAGGCGGCGAAGGCGAGTGAGTTCGGCCAGATCCTCGTCAACGGCACTTTCACCTTCGCGCTGATGGTCGGCCTGTCGGTGGGCGAGACGACGCTCGGCACGCTGGTGGCCAATCTCGGCTACGACAGACTGGTGATGCCCAAGCCCGTATTCATCGGCGACACGATGCGCGCGACCAGCGAGGTGATCGAGCTGAAGGACAGCAAGTCCCGGCCCACCGCCGGCATCGTCACTTTCGCGCACGAACTGATCAACCAGCGCGACGAGGTGGTGTGCCGCTGCACCCGCTCGGCTTTGCTGCACCGGAGGGCGGCATGAGGCTCCGCTCGCTGCTCTTCGTCCCCGGCGACCGGCCGGAGCGGATGGAGAAGGCGCTCGGCCTCGGCGCCGACGCGCTGATCCTCGATCTGGAGGATGCGGTCGCCGCCGATGCCCGGCCGAAGGCGCGCGAGATGGTCGCGGACTTCCTCTCCGCCACCCTCGACCGGGCGGTGAAGCTGTTCGTCCGCGTGAACCCGCTCGACAGCGAGGATATCGGGCTCGATCTGCGGGCGATCGCGCCCGGCAGGCCCGACGGCATCGTCTTCCCCAAGGCCGAGGGCGCCGCCTCGATCGAGGCGCTGGGCAATCGCATGGCGGCGCGCGAACTGTTCGTGCCGATCCTGCCGATCGCCAGCGAGACGCCGGCCGCCGTGTTCCAGCTCGGCAATTACGGCCCGGTGGCGCATCGCCTGTGCGGGCTGACCTGGGGGGCGGAGGATCTGCCCGCCGCGATCGGTGCCGCGACCAGCCGCGAGGAGGACGGGAGCTACACGTCTCCCTACGAGATCGCCCGCGCGCTCACCCTGTTCGGCGCGCACGCGGCGGGCGTGCCGGCGATCGAGACGGTGTTCCCCGCCTTCCGCGATCTCGACGGCCTCGCCCGCTATGCGGGCCGCGCGGCGCGCGACGGCTTCACCGGCATGATGGCGATCCACCCCGCGCAGATCGCGCCGATCAACGCGGCGTTCACGCCTTCGGAACAGGCGGTCGCCCATGCCCGCGCCGTGGTCGCGGCGTTCGCCGCCAATCCGGGTGCGGGCGCGCTGCAGCTCGACGGCAGGATGATCGACGCGCCGCATCTGAAGCAGGCGCGCCGCACGCTGGCGCTGGCCGGCGAGGGCTGACCAGCCCGATCAGCTGAAGCGCTTCTGCAGTTCCAGCATCGCGATCGCCGCCTTCGCCGCCTCTCCGCCCTTGTCCTTCTCGGTGCGGCGCGCCCGGGTGAGCGCCTGCGCCTCGTTCTCGGTGGTGAGGATGCCGTTGCCGATGGCGAGGCCGTCGAGCGTCATCGCCATCAGCGCCCGCGCGCTCTCGCCCGCGACGATCTCGAAATGATAGGTCTCGCCGCGGATCACCACGCCGATCGCGACAAAGGCGTCGTAGGCGTCCGCCGCCAGCGCGATCGCGCCGGGCACTTCCAGCGCACCGGGCACGGTGATGGTTTCGTGAGTGTGGCCCGCCGCCTCGATCGCGGCGCGTGCGCCCTCCAGCAGCAGGTCGTTCAGATGTTCGTAGAAACGGGCTTCGACGATCAGGATATTGGCCATCAGAGCGACCTCTCTTCGACGATGTTGAGGCCGTAGCCGTCCAGCGCGACCAGCGTGTGGTGCGAATTGGTGAGCAGTACCATGTCGTGGATGCCGAGTTCGGCGAGGATCTGCGCCCCGACACCATAATCGCGCAGCTCGTTCATTTCCGGCACCTGCTCACCGGCGCGCGCGCGCACGACATGGCTGAGATGCGCCGGGCGGCCGAGCAGCACGACCACGCCGGTTCCTTCCTCCGCCACGGCTTGCATCGCGCGCGACAGCATTTCGCCGCGCTCGCCTTCCTGGCCGAGCACGTCGTCGAACAGGTTGAGCACGTGCATGCGCACCAGCGTGGGCTTGGCGGGATCCAGCCGGCCCTTCACCAGTGCGACCGTCTCGGTGTCGATCGCCTTGTTGCGGAAGGTCACGGCGGTCCAGTCGCCGCCCCAGCGGCTTTCGAACTTCGCCTCGGCGACGCGCTCGACATTATGGTCGTGACGGCGGCGATAGGCGATCAGGTCGCGGATCGTGCCGATCTTCAGGCCGTGACGCTGGGCGAAGGCGACGAGATCGTCGAGGCGGGCCATAGTCCCGTCCTCCTTCATGATCTCGCAGATCACGCCCGACGGATTGAGGCCGGCGAGGCGCGAGACGTCCACCGCCGCCTCGGTGTGGCCGGCGCGGACCAGCACGCCCCCGGGCTTCGCGATCAGCGGGAAGACGTGGCCCGGCGTCACGATATGCTCCGGCCCCTTGCCGGCGTCGATCGCCACCGCGACGGTGCGCGCGCGGTCGCCCGCCGAGATGCCGGTGGTGACGCCGTCGCGCGCCTCGATCGAGACGGTGAAGGCGGTTTCGTGGCGGGTGCCGTTGTTGCGGCTCATCAGGTTGAGGCCGAGCTGGTCGACCCGCTCCTTGGCCATGGCGAGGCAGATCAGGCCCTTGCCGTGCGTCGCCATGAAGTTGATCGCCGCCGGCGTCGCCATCTGCGCGGGGATGACGAGATCGCCTTCGTTCTCCCGGTCCTCGTCGTCGACGAGTATGAACATGCGGCCGTTGCGCGCCTCGTCGATGATCTCCTCGGTGGGGGAGAGGAAGGCGTGGCGGGTGGTGCGGAAAGGCGCGGTCATCGGCGGAGCTGCTCCATGCGGCCCAGGTAACGGGCGAGGATATCGATCTCGAGGTTGAGCTTGCGGCCCGGCGCCAGGTCGTCGAGCGTGGTGAGCTTCTGGGTGTGCGGGATGATGTTGAGCGCGAAGTGGACGCTGCCGTCGGGCTGGTCGGCCACCTCGTTGACGGTCAGCGACACGCCGTCGACCGTGATCGAACCCTTGGCCGCGAGATAGGGCGCGAGCGCGGCCGGCGCGGAGATGCCGACGCGGATCGAATCGCCTTCGGGGCAGGTGCCGACGATTTCGCCGATCCCGTCGACATGACCGGTGACGATGTGGCCACCCAGCTCGTCACCCACCTTGAGCGCGCGTTCGAGGTTGAGGCGGGCGCCTTCCTGCCACAGACCCGGCGCGGTGCGCGAGATGGTCTCGCCCGAGACGTCCACCGCGAACCAGCCCTTTTCTCCGGCCGGGGCCTTGTCGACCACCGTCAGGCAGACGCCGGAACAGGCGATCGACGCGCCGAGATCGACGCCGCCCATGTCATAGTCGCTCTCGACGACCAGCCGCATGTCGCCGCGCTGCTCGACGCTGCGGACGGTGCCGATGTCGGTGATGATCCCGGTGAACATGGCGAAGCCCCTAGCGCTGTCTCTCGTAGATTTCGAGTCGGTCCATGCCCAGTGCCCGCACATCGAGCAGCGTCCAGCGGCCATGGGCTTCGGCGAGACTTTCAAGACCGATATCGCCGATGCAGGCGCGGCCTTCACCGATCAGGATCGGCGCGCGATAGAGCAGCAGGCGATCGACCAGATCGGCGGCGAGGAAGGCCGAGGCCGCACCGGCGCCACCTTCGACGAGGAGGTGATCGGCAGGCAGGGAGGAGATGGCATGGGAGGAGTCCAGCCACCCCCAATCGTCACCCCTGCGAAGGCAGGGGTCCATCTCCAGAGATGCCCAGCTTGCGGAGCCGTTAGGAGATGGGCTCCTGCCTCCGCAGGAGCGACGGGAAAGGATGAAGCGCGCTGGCGAACGATCCTCCAGCCCCGGCAGTCGTACATCGAGCTTCGGCGCATCCGCCTCGAACGTACCGCGTCCCACCAGTATGGCATCCGCCCGTGCCCGCTCCAGATGCCCGTGCGCACGTGCCTCCGGCCCGGTGATCCAGCGGCTCTCGCCCGACGGCAGCGCGATCCTGCCGTCCAGCGAGGTGGCGAGCTTCAGCGTCACATGCGGGCGGCCCAGCGCCTGCCGGGTCAGGAACCCGGCCATCGCACGGCGCGCCAAGTCGGCCGAGACGTCTTCGGTCACCGCGATCCCCGCCTCGCGCAGCCGGGCGAAGCCCTTGCCGGCCGTGCGCGGATCGGGATCGGTGAGTGCCGCGACGATGCGCGCGGGCCGGGCGCGCATCAGCAGATCGGCACAGGCCGGCCCGCGCGGGCTTTCGTGCGCGCAGGGTTCGAGCGTGACGTAGACGGTTGCCCCTTCGGCCGCCGCACCCGCCTGCTCCAGCGCCATCGCCTCGGCATGGGGGCGGCCGCCGGGCTGCGTCCAGCCACGCCCGACGACGCGGCCGTCCTTGACGATCAGGCAACCGACATTGGGATTGGGGGTCGTCCGCCCCCGGCCGCGTTCGGACAGCGCGACCGCCGCCGCCATCCAGCGGGCATCATCCCCCCGGGACGCCATCACAGCCAGCCGCTGGTCGCCTTCTGCATCTTCTGGAATTCGGCCTTGCGATAGGCTTCGGCCTTCTCGCGCTCGATCCGGTCCTTCTTCTGGTCGGCGCGGATCTGGTCGTCGGTGCGGTTGGCGGGCCAGTTCTGCACGTAGATGATCGGAGGATCGCCCCTGAAGCTGCTGTCGTGCCAGAAAGCGAAGATGATGAAGACGGTCATCGCGGCGGCGAGGCCGGCGATCACGTAATCGGCGCGCGAGCGGGTCTTCAGAAAGAAGCCGAGGTCGCGGAAGCCCGCGACGAAACGCCGGGGCGAAGGCGGCTTGAACGGGGAGAAGGAGGAACGGGCCATGGCTGCCAAGATAGGCCTATGCGGCGCCCGCCGCCAGCCGCAGACGCGCGATGGCGCGTTCACGGCCGATGAGGGGGAGGAGCGCGGCCATTTCCGGCCCATGATCCTGCCCGGTCAGCGCGAGACGGAGCGGCAGGAACAGGGCCTTGCCCTTGCGGCCGGTAGAGCCCTTGAGGGTGGTGGTCAGCGCGGCCCACGGCGCGTCGGCCCAGTCGATGGCATCGGCGGTGGAGGCGGCTTCGGAAAGGAACCGCTGGTCCGCAAGCTCGAACATCGGCTGGCCCGGGTCGCCGAAAATCATCAGCGAGATCGTTTCGGCGTCGGCGATGGTCGACAGGTTCGGGCGGATCGCCAGCCAGACCGTTTCGTCCACGCCGTCAGGCAACCGCGTCTTCACCGCCTCGTAAGGCAGCAGATGCAGGGTCTTGGCGTTGAGCTGCTCGAGCTCCGCCGAATCGAACCGCGCCGGCGCCCGCCCCATATGCGCAAAGGAGAAGCAGGGCGGGAGATCGTCCGCGCGGGCGACCGGAGCCACCGGCTCGCTCGTCCCGATCCGTGCGAGCAGGCCGAGCAGCGCCTGCGGCTCGATGCCATCGGCCCGGATCGCCTCGACCCCGATCGACCCCTCGCGCTTGGACAGCTTGCCGTCGGCCCCCACCAGCAACGCCATGTGCGCGAAGTTCGGAATGTCCGCGCTCAGCGCCTCGAACATCTGGATCTGCACGGCGGTGTTGGAGACATGATCCTCGCCCCGCACCACGTGGCTGATCTTCATGTCGATATCGTCGATCACGCTCGGCAGCAGATAGAGCCAGCTGCCGTCCGCCCGCCGCACGACGGGATCGGAGAGCGCCGCACCCTCGAAATGCTGCGGACCCCGGATCAGGTCGGTCCATTCGATCGGCGCGGCATCCAGCTTGAACCGCCAGTGCGGGCGAACGCCGTCCGCCTCCAGCCTCTGCCGTTCCTCCGCCGTCAGTTTCAGTGCAGCTCGGTCGTAGATCGGCGGCAAACCGCGTCCCAGCGCCACCTTGCGCTTGATCGACAGCTCTTCCTCGCTCTCGTAGCAGGGATAGACACGCCCCGCCGCGTGCAACGTCTCGAATGCCGCCTCGTAGAGCGCGAAGCGATCCGACTGGCGCACCTCGCCATCTGGCACCAGTCCGAGCCATTCGAGATCGCGCCGGATCGCGACGACATTCTCCTCGGTGGAGCGCGCCCGATCGGTGTCGTCGAGCCGTAGCAGGAACTTCCCGCCCTCGGCGCGCGCCGCCATCCAGCACGCCAGAGCGGTGCGGATGTTGCCGACGTGCAGCTTGCCGGTGGGCGATGGCGCGAAGCGGGTGATGACGGTCATGGCCGCCGCCTCTACCACTCTGTCATCATCCCGCAACTTGGCAGCGGGCGGCATCATCGCTAAGGCGCGCGCGAACGGCCCGGCGGGGGCCTCGCGCGGGACGACCAGCACATGAAACTTCTGTCGGGCAATTCCAACCTGACGCTCGCCAAGGCGATCGCCGACTATCTCGACATGCCGCTCACCAAGGCCAGCGTGCGCCGCTTCGCCGACGAGGAGATCTTCGTCGAGATACAGGAGAATGTGCGCGGCGAGGACGTCTTCGTCATCCAGTCGACCGGCTTCCCCGCAAACGACAACCTGATGGAGCTGCTGATCTGCATCGACGCGCTGAAGCGTTCGTCGGCGCGGCGCATCACGGCGGTGATCCCCTATTTCGGCTATGCCCGTCAGGATCGGAAGCCCGGCCCGCGCACGCCGATCTCGGCCAAGCTGGTCGCCAACATGGTGACGGCCGCCGGTGCGGACCGCGTGCTGTCGGTCGATCTCCACGCCGGCCAGATCCAGGGCTTCTTCGATATCCCGACCGACAATCTGTTCGCGGCGCCGGTGATGTCGGCGGATCTGCTGGCGCGCTTCTCTGGTCGCAACCTGATGGTCGTCTCGCCCGACGTCGGCGGCGTGGTTCGCGCGCGCGCGCTCTCCAAGCGACTCGGCAACGCCCCGCTCGCCATCGTCGACAAACGCCGCGAGAAGCCCGGCGAATCGGAGGTGATGAACATCATCGGTGATCCTTCGGGCCGGTTCTGCATCCTGGTCGACGACATCGTCGATTCGGCCGGCACGCTGTGCAACGCGGCCGCCGCGTTGCGTGAGGCGGGGGCCGAGGACGTTGTCGCCTATGTGACCCACGGCGTGCTTTCGGGCGGCGCCGTCGCGCGTGTCGAGGGCTCGGCGCTGACCGAGCTGGTGGTGACCGACTCGATCGCCGCGCCGCCGGCGGTGGCCGATGCGACGCGCATCCGCCAGCTGACCATCGCGCCGCTGCTCGCCGAGGCGATCAAGCGTATCGCCGACGAAAGCTCGGTCTCCTCGCTGTTCGACTGAGGCGATGGCGCGCGACTGGCTCCTCGAGGAAATGGTCCGCGAGGCGCTGGGCGATACGCCGGAGCTGACTGAGAAAGCGATGTTCGGCGGTTTGTGCTGGCTGCTCGACGGTCATCTTCTGTGCGCCGCCAGCCTGAAGGGCATGATGTTCCGGCTCGGCAAGGGCGAGGATGGCTGGGCGCTCGCCCATCCCGAAATCGTCACCGTCACGATGGGCGAGCGCGCCATGCCCGGCTGGGTGCGCGTATCGTCCGATGCCAGCCGCGAGAACGATGCCCTGCGGCGGAAGCTGGTGACGAAGGCGATCGCCTTCGTGCACACGCTCCCACCCAAATAGGCTCAGGCGTCTTCGATCGGCGCGAAGGGGTCGTAGCTGCCGAAGCTCCAGACATGGCCCTCGGGGTCGCGCACGGAATAGCCACGCCCCGGATAGCCGTCATTGTCATGCGGCTCGTCGATGATTTGGGCGCCGTGCGAACGGGCGCGTTCGCAATGCGCATCGACATCCTCGACCGTGACGTAGAGCGACATGGTGACACCGCCCGCTTCCTCCGGCGTGCGCCAGCCGTAGCGCGCAGGCCCTTCGCCATCCATAGCGCTGCCCAGCATGATCATATTGCCGTCCAGCAGTAACTGCGCATGGTGGATGATCTGCTCGTCCTCCTCGTCGGGATAGATGGCGTGCGGCAGGAAACCAAAGGCGTCGCACAGGAACAGGATCGCGGCGGGGGCATCCTCGTAGCGGATGCTGGGGATGATCGCGGGGCGCATGGACCGATTCTCCTTCGCGCCCATCTAGCGCCCCATGGCGGGCTTCCGCTACGGCTGGCGGCATGACCGACGACGATATCCGCCTGGCCGAGCGCCTCGCCGACGCGGCCGGCGCCGCGATCCGCCCCTTCTTCCGCGCGCGCTTCGATCTGGAGCAGAAAGCGGATGCCTCGCCCGTCACCGAGGCCGATCGCGCCGCCGAGGCGGCGATGCGTGCGATCATCGAGGCCGAACGCCCCGGCGACGGCATTTTCGGCGAGGAATATGGCGTGGTGCGCGGCGATGCCGATCGCCTTTGGGTGCTCGATCCGATTGATGGCACGCGCGCCTTCGTCACCGGGCGGCCGCTGTTCGGCACGCTGATCGCGCTGCTGGAAGGCGGCAAGCCGGTGCTCGGCGTGATCGACCAGCCGATCCTGGCCGAGCGCTGGATCGGCGCGACGGGCCGCAAGACGCGCTTCAACGACGGTATCGCGGGTGTGCGGCACTGCGCCGAGCTGGCCGAAGCCCGATTCGGCAGCACCGCGCCGGCGGCGTTCGGTCCGGAGGAGCTGGAGGCCTATGCCCGCGTCACCACCGATGCTCGCGATGCGATCTGGGGCGGCGATTGCTACAATTACGGGCTCGTCGCGCTGGGGCAGCTCGACGGCGTGATCGAGGCCAACCTGAAGCTCTACGATTTCGCGGCGCTCGTGCCGGTGGTGGAGGGCGCGGGCGGCGTCATGCGCGACTGGCAGGGGCGCCCGCTCGATCGCGACAGCGACGGGCGCGTGGTCGCGCTCGGCGATGCGCGGCTGCTGGAGCCGGTGCTGGAGCGTCTCGCCGGCTAGAAGATCCCGAGGAACTTCTTGTCCTTGGGCTTCGCTGCCTCGGCCTTGTTATCGCTCTTGGTGCCGAGCAGCTTGAGCGGCTTGCCTTTGGTCGAATGTTGCTGCGCGGCGGTATCGCCGGCGAGCACCGGGCCGCAGGCCGCGCTCTTGGCGTCGCCCGGATCGATGAAGGCGAGGATCGCGGCCGGCGGGGTCAGCACGCCCAGCGCCACCGCCGCACCGCCGCGCGCCAGCAGCTGCGGCGAGACGATGCGGAGGCTCGGCGCCGCGAAATAGCCGCCGATGCCGACGGGCGACTGGCCGGAGAAGGCCGAGAATTTCTTGCCGTCCGCGCGGAACTGCAGGTTCATCGATTCGTCGCGGAAACTGAAGCCGCCCTTGGCCGCCATCAGATTCTTGTCGGTGTCGATCAGGATCGGGTCGGCCGCGGCGATGCCGTCCTTCACGGTGAAGGCGATCAGGCCGCAATTGATGTGGATCGGCTTCTTCAACTGCTTCTCCAGCAGCTTCTGCACGAACACGCCGACGTCGAACTCGGCGAGCTGGGCATAGCTCGTCCAGAAGGTGCCGGCCGGGAGGCTGATCGCGATCCGCCCGCTGGAGGAGGCGAGTGACTTGCGCACCGAATCGCCGGTGCCGGTCATCTTGATGCGCGCCTTGATCGTGCCGGTGGTGCCGGCATCGGTGAGTCCGAAGCCCTTCATCAGCGCACCCAGCGGGGTGGGCGAAAGGCGGATGTCGTAATCGGTGACGACGGCGGGCACCCGAGCGTTCAGATCGATGTCGGCAGCGAGCTTGCCCGCGCCGACGATATCCATCGTCAGCGGCGAGATCTTCATCAGGTTGTGATCGAGATCGAGCGTGGCGTGGACGTTCGAGACCGGAAGATGCGGCGCGCGGATCGTCTTGACCGCATAGTCCACGCGCGCATCGAACAGCTTGATCGCCTCGCTGCGCAGCGGCGCGTCGGGCAGGATGCGGGGATGGTCGGCCTTGCCCTGCGTCGTCGCAGCCGCCGTCGCGCCCTTGGTGGCGAGCGCATGGGGGTCGTAGCCGATGAACGGCCCGATATCGATGATGTCGACCTTCTGCGAATGGAGGCCGGCGACGAGCTTCAGCCGGCCGTTCGGCATCAGGATGGTCATGTCCCCGGCGAGGTCGCTGTCGCCGAAATGGCCGCGCAGGTTCCAGAAGCGCCAGGCCTCGCCATCCTTCCTGAGGTGCGAGCTGAACTTGTAAGTGCGGGTATCGGGGATCGCGACGTTGATCAGGTCGAACAGCTCGCGCGCATTGGGGCCGCTGACCGTGAAGTCCATGTCGACGCCGTCGATCTGGGTGGCGGCGGGCAGCGTGCCCTTCGCCTCGGCATGGGTGCGCGCGCCATCGACGGTCAGCTGGAACTGCGTCCGCCCCATCGCGATCGTCTCGTTGGGGGAGAGCAGTGCGCCCGAATTGGTGACGGCATGGCCGCGCAGCGTTCCCGATCCGTGGAAGCGGATGGCATTGTCGATCCGCGTGCCGGTGGACTGCACCGTGTCGATCGACTGATCTGTGTAGAGCTGCATCTGCGGATCGCGGTAGCGCACCGTCGTGCCCGTCACCGTCGCGCGCTCGATCGTCGGCATCTTGAAGGGCTCGCCCTTCTTGTTGGGATCGCCGAAGGTCCAGGTGTTGTGGGTGTGGGTCTTGTCCCATTCGACATCGACCGCCGCGCCATCGAGATTCAGCCAGCGCGCATGCTTGACGCCGAAGATCAGGCGGATCGTGGAGATCCGCGTGTCGATATGCTTCGCCGTCAGGAAATCGGGCTTCGATGCCCAGCTTGGGTTGGAGACCGACAGGCCATCCGCCACGAACTTCACGTTGATCGGATCGAAATAGAGCTGGAAGTCGCCCGCCACCTTCACCTGCCGCTCCGACAGGCGGAGG
>BACX01000497.1 GCA_000333335.1 Sphingomonas-like bacterium B12
AGTCGCGGCCGGGTAACATTCGTGACTTTCCCCTCAAGCGGTGCGTGGTCGCATGTCCGCTTCGTTTCCCAACCGTTGCAGGATTGCCGCACGGACGATGTCCTTGGGGCGGCCGAACAGGCGGCAGTGCGCGACCAGCTCAGGGATTTCGGGCACGAAGAGCCTGGTGTCGCCGAGCGGGATGGCGACGCGGGTGGCGGGCCATATCGGCTGCCAGCCGGCCGATCCAAGTGCATGGAATCCGGCCATGATGTCGACCGGCAGCGGCAGGCCGTCCCAGCGCCCGAACAGGTCCGAGCGGAAGCGATCGGAGGGTGTGGGCCCTCCGGTGGGGCCGAGTCTCGCCAGCAAAGCCTCGCCATCGCGTGGGCTGACCAGCAGATCGACGTCGGAGACATTGGTGTCCGCGCCATGCAGGACGGCGGCGGTGCTGGCGATGATCCACCACGAATCGCGGGCGGATGCCATGGCTCCGGCGACGGCGAGAAGCGTCTCGCGGAGCCTCGCCTCCATCACGGATAGCGGACCGGCTGCGGCTCCTCCGGCAGCGGGATGAATTCGTGTTCGTCGGGCACGGGCGCGAAGCGCTGCTCGTGCCAGTCGCGCTTCGCCTGCTCGATCCGCTCGGGATCGGAGTGGACGAAGTTCCAGTAGATGTTGCGCTTCTCGGGGAAAGGTTCGCCGCCGGCCAGCATCAGCCGGGCGGGGCCATTGGCGGCGCTCAGCACGATCTCGGCGCCGGGCTTGAGGACGACCAGTTCGTGGGACACGAACCCGCCGGTCTGGCCCTCGACCACGACATGGCCCTCGATCACGTAGAAGCAGCGCTCGATATGCTCGGCCTTCACCCGGTAACGGGCGTGTGCCGCCAGCTGGATGTCGGCATAGACCATGTCGGAGAAGGTCTTCACCGGCGAGACGAGGCCGTCCGAAGTGCCGGCGATCAGCGTCAGCGTCACGCCATCGGCCTCGATCGTGGGGATTTCGTGCGCCTTGTGGTGGGAGAAGGAGGGAGCCGTCTCCTCATAGGCGGTGGGCAGCGCCACCCAGGTCTGCAGGCCGTAGAGGCTCGGGCCGCCCGCGCGCAGTTCCTGCGGGGAGCGTTCGGAATGGGCGATGCCGGAGCCCGCCGTCATCCAGTTCACCTCGCCCGGCCGGATCGCCTGCACCGAGCCGACCGAGTCGCGGTGCATGATCTCGCCGTCGAGCAGATAGGTGACGGTGGCGAGGCCGATATGCGGGTGCGGGCGCACGTCCAGCCCCTCGCCGCCCTTGAAGGCGACCGGACCCATCTGGTCGAAGAAGATGAAAGGGCCGACCATCCGGCGATGCGCGGAAGGGAGCGCGCGGCGCACCTGGAAGCCGTCGCCCAGATCGCGGGTGGGCGGCAGGATCACCATGTCGATGCCGTCGAGATCGTGCGGGCGGAGCGTCATGATGGCCTCATAGCAGAAAAAGGCGGCCGCCGGAACCGGGGAGGGGG
>BACX01000496.1 GCA_000333335.1 Sphingomonas-like bacterium B12
GCTATGAGGAAAGCTGGAGCAGGACATGATCGCGGTGCCGATCGGCCCGCGCATCGAACGCTTCGCCTGCGGGGCGGCGCCCGCTTACCTCGATGCGCGCGGGCGGCCGGAGCATCCGCGCGACATCCTCCGCCACGCCTGCATCCGCCACCGCTTCGCCAGCGGCGCGACGGTCAACACATGGGAGTTCGAGCGCGACGGCGAGATCGTGCGGGTGACGCCCGATGGGCCGTTCATCGGCACCGATGCCGCGATCGAGCTGGAGGTGGCGACCGCCGGCATCGGCCTGATCTTCGCCTTCGAGGGGCTGCTCGCGCCCTCGTTCGCGGACGGGACGCTGGAGCCGGTGCTGCCCGACTGGTGGCAGGCCTATTCCGGCCCCTTCCTATACTATCCCAGCCGCCGCCTGATGCCCGCGCCGCTGCGCGCTTTCGTGGACTTCATCAAGCGGGTCTGAGGCCCTTGATCTCGCCCGACAGGTCGGCGACCTCGCCCGCCTCGAAGCTGGCGACCGGGTAGGCGCAGTAATCGGCGGCGTAATAGGCGCTCGGCCGGTGATTGCCCGAGGCGCCGAGGCCGCCGAACGGCATCGTGCCCGCCGCGCCGGTGGTCGGCCGGTTCCAGTTGAGCACCCCGGCGCGCGCGCGATCGGCATAGCGGCGCCACAGTGCCTCGTCGGCCGAGATCAGACCGCCGGAGAGGCCGAAGGCGGTGGCGTTCGCGGCCCTGATCGCGGCATCGAAATCGGCGACGCGGATGACCTGCAGCACCGGCGCGAAGATCTCGGCGTCAGGCACGTCGAGACCGGTCACGTCGAGGATCGCGGGCGTGACGAAAGCGTCGGAGCGGCCTTCGACGCCCGAGAACGGGCGGATCACCCTGGCGCCGGCCTCGACCAGCGCCGCGACCGCCTTCTTCGCGTTGGCGGCGGCGGTGGCGGAAACGAGCGGGCCGAAGGTCGGCTCGGGCGTGTCGTCCCACTGGCCGATGGTGAGCCGATCGGCCATCGACGCGATCGCCGCGACGATCGCGTCGCCGGCGGTACCCTCCGGCACGATCAGCCGCCGCGCGCACGAGCAACGTTGGCCGCTCGTGATGAAAGCCGACTGCACTGCGATCGAGGCGATGGCCTCGGCCTCGCCATCCCACGCGATGAGCGGATTGTTGCCGCCCAGCTCCAGCGCGAGGATCACCTCGGGCCGATCGACGAACAGCCGGCGGAAATGCGCGCCGGCGCCCGCCGATCCGGTGAAGAGCAGCCCGTCGATCTCGCCCTCGATCAGTGCCGCGCCGGTGTCGCGCCCGCCCTGCAGCACCTGGAACACGCCCTCGGGCAATCCCGCCGCGGCCCAGCACTCGGCCATCAGCTGGCCGACCCAGGGCGTCTCCTCGGACGGCTTGAACACCACCGTGTCGCCCGCCAGCAGAGCGGGGACGATATGGCCGTTGGGCAGGTGGCCGGGGAAGTTGTACGGCCCCAGCACCGCCATCACACCGTGCGGCCGATGGCGCAGGATCGCGCGGCCGAACGCCATGCCCTGCTCTCGCTCGCCGGTGCGCTCGGCCTGCGCCTTGATCGAGGTCTCGACCTTGGCGACCATCGTCGCGGCTTCCTGCTTGCCCTCCCATGCGGGCTTGCCGGTCTCCCGCGAGATGGCGCGGGCGAGCTTGTCGGCGTTCTTCTCCAGCGCCGCCTTGTAGGCGCGGACATAGGCGACGCGCTCGTCGAGCGGGGTGATCGACCAGCCCTCGAACGCGATGCGGGCGGTGGCGAGGGCGGCGGAAACCTTTTCCGGCCCGGCCGCCTCACCGGTCCAGAGGGTTTCGCCGGTGGCGGGGTTGGTCGAGGTGAGGATCGTCATGGCGGGCGTCTAGCACGCCGTCAGGCGGCGCGCAGCCCCAGCCAGCGGCGCGGCCCCGCCAGCCGCCGCAGCAGCCCGCGCTCGACCAGCAGCACCAGCAGCAGGGTCGCCCCGAAACAGCGGCAAATAGAGCGCCAGCGCGACGATCGCCGCCCCCAGCGGCAAGCCAAAGCGCGGGCGCGACAGCGGGATCGGCGCGCCGAACAGCCCGACCGGCCGTCGCCTTCACCAAAAAACCGTTCCGAGGACGCGAAGCAGCATCAGCCCCAAGGCCGTGAGCGTGCCGAGGATCTGGTTGGCGAGCCCGAACAGGGCGCTTTCGTGCACCGCGATGCCGGTGCCGATGATGCGATCGATCCAGTGGCGCTGGCCGAAGCCCCTGGTCGAGACGACCCGCCCGGTCGCGCCATCGATCTTCGCCTCGGATCGCAGCGGCCGATCGGCGGCGTCGGACGTGACGCTCCACGGCGTGCCGCGCATCGCGGGCGGCGCGATCATCACCGGCGGCGCGATGGCGAGCGGACGGGCGGCGGCGATCACCCGCGCCAGATCGCCGGGCGGCGGCGGCGGGGCGGGCATCGCCATGCCGTGATGCTCGGCATGGTCCGCCGCAGCCGCTTTGCCGCCGATCGTCCAGTCGACCGGACCGTCGGTGGCGTGGGTAATCGCGCGTGCCTCCTTCAGATAATTGCCCCACGCCGTCGCCCAGGGCAGGCCGGTGAGGATCAGCCCCAGCCCGAGCAGCGACACCCACAGGCCGGTCACCGCATGGAGATCGCGCCAGAACAGGCGCTTGCCCGCGCGCAGCCTCGGCCACACGACGCCCGCCGGCCCGCGCCCCCGCGGCCACCAGAGATAGAGGCCGATCAGGATCATCACGATCGCCCAACAGGCGGCGATCTCGACGATCACGCTGCCGGTCGTGCCGGCGAGCAGCTGCCCATGCAGGCGGGAGACGACCGGCATCGGCCGCCCGTCCTCGCGCTCCACCCCCAGCACGGCGAGCGACCGGGTATCGACATGCACCCGCTGGTCGGCACCGTCCCTGGTGACGAGGATGCTCGCCGCCGCATCGGGCGCGGCGGGCAGGATGTAGCGGTGCAGGCGCGATCCCGGCGCCGCCCGAATTGCGGCCGCCACCTGCGCGTCGGGCGAGGCGACCGCGCCTCGTGTAGCGAGATGCGCGTAGGGTCGGTCGAGCAAAGCCTCGATCTGCGGCCGCCAGAGGTAGATCGTGCCGGTCGTCGCCAGCCACAGGATGAAGGGGATGCACAGCAGCCCGGCATAGAAATGCCAGCGCCACACCGCATTGTACCAGCGCGTGCCGGGCGGACACACGCTCACAGCGTCCACTCCGCCTGCGCGAAGACGGTGCGCTGGGGGAAAGGGTGGAAGAGGAAGTATTTGTCGTTGTTCACGTTATCGACGCCGAACGAGACGGTCATGTGCTCGCCCGCCTTCACCTGCGCGCGCAGGTCGACGACGAGGTACTTGTAGAAGCCGCCATAGGTGTTGCCGACCACGTCGCTATTGTCGAGCGCGCCGTAGTTGCGACTGGAATAGCGGCCGGCGGCGGTGAGCGAGATCGCATCGGTCGGGCGCCAGGTGCCCACCAAAGTCGCCTTCCAGCGCGGCACCGAGGGGAGCAATTTGCCCTCCGCTGCCGGCAGCGCGGGGTCGCGGCGCGTTTCGGCATCGGCATAGGTGACGCTTCCCGACAGATCGATGCGGGGCAGCAGGTCGCTGCGCTGTACCGCCAGCTCGACACCCCGCGCGCGGGTGCGCGGCACGTTCTGCACGAAGGTGGCGAGATTGCCGTTCAGCGTGCCGGTCTGCGAGATCAAAGCGTCCTTCACCACCTCGTTGAACAGCGACAGGCGGATCGATCCGTGTGCGTCGTGGCGCTCGATCGCCAGCTCTTCGGACAGCGCGCGCTCGGGCCTGAGGTTCGGATCGGGAATGGCGAGCACCGGGGTGGTCACCACCTGATACAGCTCGCCCACCGTCGGGAAGCGCCAAGCCTCGCCGAACGAGGCGCGCACCGTCCAGTCGCGCTTAGGCGTCCACGCCAGCGACGCCTTGGGCGAGAATTTGTGGGCGGAGAGCGCCGGCTGGGCGGGCGTCGGCGCCTGCGACAGCACGCCGTCATAAGCCTTCCACCATTCGTATCGTCCCCCGGCGGTGAGCGTGACGTGCGGCAGCAGGGTCCACGCATCCTGTGCCCAGAGCGCGGCGGTGCGGGTGCGCCCGCTCGATCGCAGGTTGATCGCGCCCGGATCGTCGCTCCGCCAGTCGCTCGTGGAATAACGGTTGCTGTTCAGCCGGAACCAGTCGCCATGCGCGCCGAAGCTGATCGCGTGGGCCGCGACCGGCTTCCACACGGCCTTGGCGTCGATCGTCTTCCAGCCGGTACCGTCGAGCCGGGTGACGTTGCCCTTGCCGCCGTCGTTCGCGGCGGGGAGCAGACCGGTCGGCACCGCCTGCCGGTCGTGCGCGAAGTCGTAGAGCGTGCCGATCACCTGCCAGTCGACCGCGCCGGTCAATCCCGTGGCGGAGATCGAGTGCGACCAGTGGCGCTGCTCGCTCTGATAGACGCCGCTGGAGAAACCCGACGTATAGGCGCCGCCCGCTAGATAGGTCTCCGCATGCGCCCGCGTCTCGCCGAGGAACAGGCCGCCGACATAGGTGAGGCGGATGTCGGGCGTCACGTCGAGCGCGGCCTTGAGCTTGATATGATCCTGCCGCTGCGTCTCGATCCCGCTGGCGCCCAGCACGCAGACCGGCAGCGCATTCTTGTTGAGCGCGTCATAGGCACCCGCCGCGCAGCTGCCGGCCTTCGTCGCGGTGACGTAGGTGAGCGGCTGGCTGTGGCTGGTGACGTGATCGATGCTGGCGAACAGCGCGAGCGGCCCGAAGCGGTCGCCCACCGTCGCGCCGTACTGGTAGCTCGGCAGCGTATCGTGCGTGCCATACTGGTCGAAGCGGCCGATGGAGGTGCCGGCGGTCGCGCTGGCTTCCAGCTTGTCGGGCAGGCGGGTGGTGATGTTGACCACCGCACCGATCGAATTGCCCGGATAGGCCGCCGAGAAGGGTCCGTAGAGCACGTCCACCCGCGCGATCTCCTGCGGGGAGACGAGGCTCCAGCGCGGGGAGGCCGAGGTGTTGTTGTTGCCGATCAGCGCGGACAGCAGCGCCCCGTCCGCATAGACGAGGCTGCGCGCCGAGGCGCCGAGGCCGGAGGTGCGCGTGGCGAGCGGTGCCTGCAGGTCGCCGATATGCCGCTTCCGCACGATCAGGCTGGGCAGGTATTTCAGCGTGTCTTCGACGTTCACGGCGTTGATCGTGGCCCTGATCGTCCTGGCGTCGATGGTGGCGCGGGTGGCGGGTGCGTTCTCGATCGTCGCCTGTTGCTGCTGGGCGGTGACGAGGATGTCGCCGGGCGGCGCATCTGTGGCGAAGGCGGGCGTGGCGAGGCTGGCGGCGGCCAGCAACGGCGCGCGCAGCCGGAAACGGCTGGTCATGAAAATCCCCTTGTCTGAATGGCGCGGGCGGCGGCGCTCCCGATGGGAGCCGGCGCGCTGGGCGGTCAGGCGAGGGCGGGCGGTCCGGTGGCGGGCGGCGGCGGTGCGGCGAGGCCGCGACCGATCGCTAGCGTCAGTGGCTTCGCGGCCAGTATTTCGGCCCGTGCGAACGGCGGCAGGGCCAGCGCCGGCAGCACCGGCTCGGCGAAGGCGAGGGCGAGGTGGGCGAAGGTGCAGGGATGGTCCTGCATCGGCTGCTGCCCGTGATCTTGGCCGGTGTGATCGCCCTTATCGTGATGCATGGCCATGCCGGGCATCGCCACGGCCATGTCCATCGGGCCGCTGCCCGTGCACATCGTGATGCGGAAGCCGTGCCCGTCGGACACCGGCATCCAGCCCTGCGGCACGAGCATGCGCAGCGCCATCGCGCAGGCGATCACCGCCAGCGCGAGCATCCGATGGCCCCTCGACCCGGAACGCATCCTCCCGATCACATGCAGGGCTTTGCGCGGGGTGGCCGCACGGGGCAAGTGGACTTTATGTCCACCCGCGCAACGGGAAAGGGCGGCCCCGCCATCGCGAAGCCGCCCTTTCATGATCGCTGATCCGGTGCGGATCAGAAGCTGATCTTCGCCTCCGCGCCGATGATGCGCGGATCGTTGATCATGCCGGTCAAGTTGTTGAAGTCGATCGCGCTGATCGAGCGGATCTGGTTGGTGATGTTGCGCGCGAACGCCGCGATCTCCCAGTGATCCGGCGACTTGTAGCCGATCTTCAGGCCGCCTTCGGTCAGCGAACGCCCACGGAACTCCTTCGCCGTGTAGAGGAAGTAGTTGATCTTCGAGCGATAGGCCCAGTCGGTATAGGCGAAGATCTCGCCGCCATTGGCCAGCGGCACGCCGTAGCGCGCCGTCACGTTGAAGACGTAGCGCGGCGCCTGCGGCAGATCGTTGCCGTCGATGATCGCCCGGCCCTCTGCGTTGAGCGGATCGGTGACGGTGCACAGCGCGCCGCACACGCCGATCGAGATGGTGGGATCGCGGATTTCGGTGAAGTTCCAGCTGCCGCCGGCGGTCAGCGTCAGGTTCTTGATCGGCTTCACGTCGAACTGCGCCTCGATGCCGTAGCCGACCGCGTGGTTGGCGTTGATCAGCGCGGCGGAGTTGCTCTGGCCGCCGACGGCGGTCAGCTGCAGATCCTTGGTGCGCCACCAGTAGCCGTCGAGGTCGAAGTGGAGGCGGTGGTCGAGGCTCTCCATCTTGAGGCCGCCTTCAGCCGAGATGGTGGTCTGCTTCTTGGCCACGCTCGGCACCGAGCCGAAAGTCACGCGATCCTGGATCGCCGGGCCCTGATAGCCGGTGGCGACGCGGGCGTAGAGGTTGACCGTCTGGGTCAGCGCATAGGTCGCGCTGCCGTCCCACGTCACGTAGGAGCCCTTGGCGTTGGTCGAAAGCGGCAGGACGAGCCCGCCGGTCAGCGCGCCCGGCGCGGCGGTGCCGGCGACGATGTCATGCTTGCTGTCGTGGCTGTAGCGCACGCCCGCGCGCAGCGTCAGCTTGTCGAGCTTGTATTCGCCCGAGGCGAAGATGCCGACATTCTCGTTCTTGTCGTTGTGGTAGACGTCGCCGTCCTGGGTGCCGGTCGTGTCGAAATCCAGCTCCTGATACTTCAGGCGCTGGTGGAAGTAGTAAGCGCCGCCCTGCACGCGGAAACCGCCGAATTCGTCGGAGGCAAAGCGCACTTCCTGGCTGAATTCATGCGGACGCACGATGTCGCCGGTATTGTCGGGGAACAGGCCGACATTGAGGCCCAGCGCCGGGAAGGCGTAGACGTCGCCGCCGTCGATGTCGCCGATCGACTTGACGTGGGCGCTCTCATAGCCGGTGACCGAATAGAGCGTGCCGAGACCATCGAAATGATAGTCCATGTGGAGGTTGGTGCCCCACTGGCTCATCTTCTGCAGGCTGATGCCGTCCTGCGCGACATGATCCTTGTCGAAACCCGGCGAGAAATGGTTGCTGCCCTGCTCGAACAGGCCGGCGCGGAACAGGCGGGGGCTGCCGTCGAGATCGCGGGCATGGACGTCGACGCGGGCGTGGAAGTCGCCGCTGGTGTAGGCGAGCTGGAAGCGGCCGGCGAGATCGCGATAGCCTTCCAGATGGTGCGGCGCGTTGCCGGTGGTGTCGTCGTTGGTGACCCAGTTGTCGCGGCGCTGCAGGATACCCGAGGCGCGGAAGCTGAGGCCGTCACCGATCGGGCCGCCGACGGCGCCCTCGACGTTGACGGTGTTGTAGGTCGCCCAGCTGCCCGAGAGGTAACCGGTATAATGGTCGGTCGGCGTCTGCGGATCGAGCTTGATCACGCCGGCCGGCGTATTGCGGCCGAACAGGGTGCCCTGCGGCCCGCGCAGCACCTCGACATTGGCGAGGTCGAACACCGGGAAGGATTTCAGGAACGGGCTTTCGACCGCGACGTCGTCCATCACGACCGAGACGGGCTGCTGCGCGTTCGGATCGAAATCGGTGTTGCCCAGGCCGCGGATGTAGAAGCGCGGGAAGGTGCGGCCGAAAGAGCTTTCGATCTGCAGGCTCGGCGTGCGCGACGACAGGAAACGGATGTCGAGACCGGACGAGTTCAGCACGTCCAGCTTCTCGCCGTTGATCGCGGTGACGGCGACCGGCACGTTCTTCGCCGATTC
>BACX01000495.1 GCA_000333335.1 Sphingomonas-like bacterium B12
GGCGCTAGGATTTCGCGCTGCCCGTGTCTCGGGATACCGGGCGTTTGCTCTACATCCTGGCGCGCGCCACGCAGGCGAAGGCGATCGTCGAGTTCGGCACCTCGTTCGGCCTGTCGACGCTGCATCTGGCGTCGGCGTTGCGCGACAATGGCGGCGGCCGGCTGATCACCAGCGAGTTCGAACCCTCCAAGCTGGCGATCGCGAAGGCGAACCTCGCCGAGGGAGGGCTGGCCGATCTGGTCGAGTTTCGCGAGGGTGATGCCCTGCAAACGCTCGCCACCGATCTGCCCGACCGGATCGATCTGGTGCTGCTCGATGGCGCCAAGGCGCTTTATGGTGACATTCTCGCATTGCTGGAGCCGCGTCTGCGCCCCGGCGCGGTGATCGTCGCCGACAATGCCGATTACTGCCCCGATTATCTGGAGCATGTCGGCTCGCCGGCGAACGGCTATCTCACGATGCCCTTCACCGACGACGTCGAACTGTCGATCCGGCTGGGTTGATCCTCTGTCCGCCGCCGCGTCCATGGGGACACGGCGGCGGGGCGCCTTAGAAGTTCGCGAAGCGGATCACGAAGCGGACGTTGCGGCCGGGCATGACCACCTCGTCCTTGTTGAGCGCCGTCGCTGCACGCTGCACGTCGTTGGTCAGGTTTTGGCCGACGACGGCGAACTGGATGTTTGGATAGGCCTGGAACGGTCGCACCGCGATCTGTGCGCTCAGATCGTTGTAATGCGCCGTCGCCGTATCGAAATCGCCGAAGTCGTTCTGCTTGCCGACATAGAGGTAGAGCAGGTTGGCATCGACCATCCTGCTCTTCCAGGTGAAGCCGCCGCCGATGCGGTAGGGCGGGATGCGCGGCACGTTGTCGCCCTGGCCCAGCGTCGCGCGGGTATAGTCGCCGAGCGCGTTGATCTCGAGGCTGCTGTCGTTACGCTTCAGGAGCGCGTAGGACGCCTTGCCCTCCAGCCCCCGGAAATGGGCGTTCTGCTGGCGATAGAACAGCTCCTTGAGATCGCCGCCGTCGCCCTCCACGCAGGTGCCGTCATCGTCGCAGGTGCGGCCGGTGAGGTCGCCGTAGATGTAGTTGTGGAACCACGTGTAATAGGCGCTGCCCTCGAAGCGGAACTTGCCGCTGTCGACGCGGATCGTGCCCTCCAGCGAGTTCGCGCGCTCGATCTTCAGGTTCGGATCGCCCGTCTCGTATGTGTTGGGGCCGTCATGGCCGCCGCGCGCATAGAGCTCGGTCTGGCCGGGCGCGCGCCCGGTGCTCGATGCCGTGAGGCCGAGCTTCACACCGGACGTCAGATCGTAGAGCGCGCCGATCGAGCCGCTCACCGGCGTGAAGCGCGCCTTTGTGAATACGTCGGACTTCGGCGTGCCGTTGACCTGCGTATGCTCGACGCGGCCCGCCGCCTGCAGCTTCAGCGCGTTCGTCAGCGGCATTTCGGCGAAGATGTAGCCGGATTCGGTCTGCGTCAGCGTCGGGAACAGATAGCTCGAATCCTCGCCGATCGCGGAGAAGCGGCGGCGCTCACCTCG
>BACX01000494.1 GCA_000333335.1 Sphingomonas-like bacterium B12
GCAGGTTCTGCTTGCCGCCGCCGTAATTGGTGATCGATGTCAGCTTGAACGCGTCGGACAGGGCGTAGGAGATGTTCGCCGTGGCGCCGTAGGCCGAGGTCTTGTTGAAGCCGACGCGATTCTCGTCGACCTGGTAGAAGCCGAGGCCCTGGCGGAACGGCTGGAGGCCGAAGACCGGCGCCTGCGTGCCGCGATCACGACCGCCGAACACTTGGAGCTTGATGTCGAGGGGGCCGCCGTCGGGCCGGATGCGCAGCGACGCGCGGCCCTGCAGCGTGTTCTTCGAATTGGGGCGGCGGCCACCCGGATAGACGTTGTCGAAGGTGCCGTCGCCACGGGCATAGTTGCCGGCGATGCGCAGGCCGAGCTGATCCTGAACCATGGTGGTTTCGAGCGCGCCCTGCGCCGTCCAGGTGTTGAAATTGCCGTAGCCGCCCTGGAGATAGCCGTTGTTGCCGCTCAGCGTCGGCTGCTTGGTGATGAAGTTGATCGCGCCGCCGGTCGTATTGCGGCCGAACAGCGTACCCTGCGGGCCGCGCAGCACCTCGACGCGGTCGAGATCGTAGAGGCCCATGCCGTGGGCGGTGCGGCTCGCCAGATAGACATCGTCCATATAGACGCCGATCGGCGACGCCTGGTTCGAGTTGTATTCGTTGGCGACGCTGACGCCGCGCAGCGAGAAGTTCGGCTGCGTGTTGCCGTAGGCGCTGTTCACCTGAAGGTTGGGGACCGCCGTCGCGAGCTGCGCGGAATTGACGATGCCCTTGGTCGTGAGGCCCTGGCCGCTCACGGCCGAAATGGCGAGTGGAACCTTGAGCAGCGATTGTTCGCGGCGCTGCGCCGTTACCACGATGTCCTCCGGCCCGGCCTGGCTGGACGCAGTCGCCGCGGTGGTCGTGGCTGCCGGAGCCGCTGTCTGCGCCAGAACCGGAGCCGAAACCGACCCGAGCAGGGCGGTCGCCAGCAGGCGCATTTTCGGGGCATGTCTCATCAACCTCTCCTCACCTCTCTGGTGCGCCCGTCGTTCGCGGGAGCTTGTCGATCGTTGGTCTAGCGGCTCGCTTTGTCTTAGGCTTTGCACAGAGTTGAGCCGCTTTTTGACATTTCGTGCGCGCATCTTGCGCGGCATCGGTCTCCGTCGCTTTCTGCATGTGCGCCTCGCGCGCCAGAAACAGACGAGAGGACTCCGGAATGCATCCCTCGGCGCACGCCGCCCGCGCCCCCGCCAAGCCGGCCGTCATCATGGCGGCGACGGGGGAGAGCATCGACTATGGGGAACTCGAAGCCCGTTCGAACCGATCGGCGCACGCGATTCGCGCGCTGGGCCTCCGTCGCGGAGACGGTATCGCGACCCTTTTCGACAATGGTCCGGAGGTATTCGTCGTTGGCCTCGCGGTGCAGCGATCGGGGCTCTACCTCACGTCGATCTCGAACAAGCTCGGCCTGGCGGACATCGCCTACATTCTGCGCGACAGCGGCGCGTCCGTGCTGGTGGCGTCCGATCGATATGCGGACATGGCGCGGGAGGCGGCGCGGCTTGGCGACGGTCTGCCCGTCTTCAGCTGGAGCGAGTGGTCGGAGCGCAGCGCGGCCCAGCCATCGACGCCGATCACCGACCAGAGCGCCGGTACCGACATGCTCTATTCGTCGGGAACGACCGGCCGGCCAAAGGGCGTCAAATTCCCGCTTCCGGCCGGACCGATCGACGAGGCGACGCCGCTCATGAAGATGGGCACCGGTCTTTACGGCATGGGCGCCGACACGGTCTATCTCTCGACTTCGCCGCTTTATCACGCCGCACCGCTGCGTTGGGCGATGACGATCCATCGGCTCGGCGGAACGGTGGTGGTCATGGAACGGTTCGACGCCGAAGCGGCGCTCGATCTGATCGAGCGGTACGCGGTCACGCATGCGACCTTCGTACCGACGCACTTCGTCCGGATGCTGAAACTGCCGGAGGAGGCGCGGGCGAGGTATTCGACGTCATCTCTGCGCGCGGTCGTTCACGCCGCCGCCCCCTGTCCGGTGCCGATCAAGCAGGCGATGATCGACTGGTGGGGGCCGATCATCCACGAATATTATTCCGGAACCGAGCAATGCGGGATCACCGCGATCTCGGCGACGGAATGGCTCGAAAAGCCCGGATCGGTCGGGCGTGCCGTCCTGGGGACGGTGCGCATCACCGACGATGACGGGCTGGAAGTGCCGGTGGGAGCCGACGGCAACGTCTGCTTCGCCGACGGGCCGGCGTTCGAATATCACAACGACCCGGAAAAGACCGCCAGGGCCTACGACTGCAACGGCTGGGCGACGCTGGGCGACGTCGGTCATGTCGATGTGGACGGCTTCCTGTTCCTGACTGATCGCAAGAGCTTCATGATCATATCCGGCGGCGTGAACATCTATCCGCAGGAGATCGAGAATATCCTGGTCACGCATCCGGGCGTCGCCGATGCGGCGGTCATCGGCGTGCCGGATGAGGAGATGGGCGAAAGCGTGCTGGCGGTGGTGCAACCCGCGCCCGGCGTGGTGGCGGGCGACGCGCTTGCCGAAGAATTGTGCGCGTTCGCCCGCAATGCTCTCGGTGGAGTCAGGACGCCGCGGCGTTTCGTCTTCCGGGCCGAACTTCCCAGAGAGCCGACCGGCAAGCTGATGAAGCGCAGGCTGGCGGACGAGTTTCGCACGACCGCATCCGCCGCCTCCTGATCCGGCGAGTGATCACCTCGCCGCGGGTTGGAGCGCCGACCGCAATCCGGCGGCGTCGCAACCGGCGGGCTCCGCGCAACCCGCGAAACGCAGCGTCTGCACCGCGGCGGGCGAGAGCGGGGTCAGGCCGCGCATCTCGTCGAGCGATTGGCTGCGAAAGCGTACGGCCAGTCGGTAACGGCCGGCTCCGTCGGTCCAACGCTCGAAGATCAGGGCGCCACCGGGCGGCGGGTCGTCGGGCGCGAACTGGGGGGCCTGCCAGTGCAGGCCCAGCGCCCCGCCGATCAGGGCGAGATTGGTGTCGTGGCCCACGAACAGGCTGTACGCCGGCGCATCCGTTGCGGACAGGGCGCTGGCCACCTCGCCGAGCAGTGCCGACGATCCCGCGCGAGCGATCGCCGGCGGGCGGGCGGTCAGCGCGAATTCCCGGCTGTGCAATTCCAGCAGATGGGTGATCGTATCGCGGGTCGCGCGCCCCCAGCCGACCTGCGCGAGCGGCTGGCCGTCGGCATATTCCAGTGCCAGCGTCTCGGAGAAACTGCCGCCGGCCGCCAGCGCACCGCTCAGCTTCACCCGTCCACCGTTGGCCGAAACGGCGGTCGGTTTCGCGGCGATGCAAGGGGATGCGTGGCAATCGAGGATATGATCGATCGCGGCCCAATCGTCGGCCAGATCGCGATCGAGCCGCGACGCGCCGCCCTGGGGCAGTGCCGCATTCGCGGCGGCGGCCGTCTCGGCATTGGTCAGCGGCGACGTGCCGTCGAACGGCGAGAAGCGCGGATCCCGTTCTCCCGCCGCCTTATGATCCACGCTCGTCGTGCAACCCGGCCGCAGCGCCGCGACATAGACTTCGGCGGTGCGCACCGTGCGCTGGTCGGTGTCGGCCACGGCGCGGATCGCCGGGCAACCCGATCCCAGCACGCCGGCATAGGTCGCGCGGTCGAACGCGCCGAGCATCGTCACCGCCCGCTCGCCATGGTGGCTGAGTTCGCCCCAGCCCACATCCCAGGCGGGCCAAGGCGCCGGGGCGAGGCCGGCGGGCAGTGGCTCGGCCTTGGTGGGCGGGCGGATGCCGTGGCGCATCACCACGACGACCCGGTCGATCCGCCAGCCGGCGGTCGGCGTGACCGATGTCGCGGACGATGCCGCCGCCGATGTCGCCAGCACCGCCGCCAGCACGCGCATCACGGCGCGCATCAGAAATGCGTCTCCAGGTTGAAGAACACGCTGCGGCCCGGCTGGCGCAGATAGAGATTGTAGGGCGACTGCTCGCCGCCCGCCGTGGCCGACTGGGTGCCGGCATAATCCATGACAGCGTGGCTGTTGAACAAATTGCCGACCTTCACCGAGGCGGTCAGTTCATGCAGCAGGCCCGCGACATGATCGAAGTGCCAGCCGAACGCCAGATCGGCGGAGAACGTGGTGCCGATGCGGCTGGTCGGATCGTCGATCGTGCCGGCGGCGATGGGGATGCTGCCGTTAAGGAAGCCCGCATCCATCGGCACGTTGCCATTGTCGTTGCCGTAGCGCGGGCCGACCCATTTGCCGATCAGCGAGGCGAACGGGCCGTGCTTGTTCTCGTAGATCAGGCCGGCGGCGGCGGTCCATTTCGGCGCTTCCGCCAGCGTTGCGTGGGTGTCCTTGTATTTGGCCGAGTTCAGCGTGGCGTTGCCGTAGAAGGAGAGGCCGTGCGCCAGCACGTACTGGCCCTCGAACTCCAGGCCCTTGTAGATGGCGCCGCCGGCATTGACGAAGCTGCTCTCTTCGGTGCCATCGACGACGGTGGTTACGGGCGAGAGGAAGTTCGAGAAATCGATATAATATGCGTCGGCCGAGAGGCTCCAGCG
>BACX01000493.1 GCA_000333335.1 Sphingomonas-like bacterium B12
CAGAACATGCGACGGGCGCCTGTCAGAACGACGCACGGATGGCGGGATCACGATCGCAGGCGATCGCGGCCCGCAGCAGCGCCTGCGCCATCGGCAGATCGATCGCATTCCCGGTATCCGGCCGGTTGAGCGTCAACCGTGCCACGCCGTCGCGGATATCCATCAGGATCGACTGCGCTTCGCTCATCGCCCGTCTCCCATGCTGCGCAGCGCCAGATCGATCAGCCTCGGCAGACTCGCGGCTCGGTCCCTCGCATGGGCGGAGGCGGCGGTACCCCGGATCACCCGGCCCTTGATGCCGTGGAAGATGGCGGCGAGCCGGAAGAAGTTGAAGGTGAGATAGAAGGCGTAGTCCGCGTCCGGTATCCGGGGGCGACCGGCCCGCTCGCAATAAGCGGCGAGGTAATCGCGCTCGCTCGGGATGCCGAGCGCTTCCAGGTCCGCGCCGCCAAGCCCTGCGACGATATCGGGCGGCATCCGGTACATGATCGCGTGATACGCGAAGTCCGCCAACGGATGGCCGAGCGTCGACAGCTCCCAGTCCAGCACCGCGAGCACGCGCGGCTCGGTGGGATGGAAGATCATGTTGTCGCAGCGGAAATCGCCATGGACGACGCGGCTCTCCTCGCCGGCGGGGATGTGCGCGGGCAGCCACTGGACGAGGCGATCCATGCCCGGATCGCGGCCCGCGTTGGCATCTTCGAGATATTGTGTCGACCAGCGGGCGATCTGGCGCTCGAAATAATTGCCCGGACGCCCATAATCGCCGAGGCCCACCGTCTCGGGATCGAGGCGATGCAACGCCGCGATCGTCCCGTTCATCGCTTCGAAGTAGCGCGCGCGTTCGGCCTTTTCGACATCCGGGAAGGTCGCATCCCAGAAGATCCGCCCCTCGACCATCTCCATCACGTAAAACCAGCTGCCGATGACGCTGTCGTCGGTGCAAAGGCCGTGGACGTGGGCGACCGGGAAACCCGCCGTGCCAAGCGCCCGGAGCACACGAGCCTCGCGTTCGACGGCGTGGGCGCCCCTCAATATCTGACCCGGCGGCTTGCGGCGCAGCACGTAGGCGCGTTTCGGCGTAACCAGCTTGTAGGTCGGGTTCGATTGCCCTCCCTTGAACTGCTCGACGGTGAGCGGGCCGGCGAATCCATCGACATGGTCCGCCATCCAATGGGCGAGGGCGGTCTCGTCGAAGCGATAGCCCTCCCGCACCCGCGTGGTGCCGGCGTTGGCGTCGGCATCGACGCTCATGCGTGCGCCTCCTTCCAGTCGCGCTTGATCTTCCTGGCGAGGCTCCATTTGTGCACCTCGGTCGGGCCGTCGTAGATGCGGAAGGCACGGACCTCGCGGAATACCTGCTCGACGATGGTGTCGCTGGTGACGCCGGTTCCCCCCATGACCTGCACACAGCGATCGGCGACGCGCATCAGCGCTTCCGACACCGCGACCTTCGTCATCGAGCTTTCGGTGCCCCCCGGCTGGCCATCGTCCAGAACGGCGGCGCACCAGTCGATCATCAGCTCGGGCTGGCGCAGGTCGATCATGTTTTCGGCGAGCATGAAGCCGACACCCTCGTGATCGATCAGCGTCTTGCCGAAGGCCTGGCGACGGCAGGCATAATCGGTCGCGATCTCGTTGGCGCGGATGCACGCGCCCAGCCAACGCATGCAATGCGAGAGCCGTGCCGGGGCGAGCCGCACCTGCGCATAGCGGAACCCCTCGCCCGACGCGCCGAGCATCTGATCGGCCGGCACCCGCAGATCTTCGATGGAGACCACGGCATGGCCACCGGGCATCGAGGAATCGATGGTATTGGGGATGCGTTCGATCCGGATCGCGGGATCGGGCAGTTCGACCAGAAACATGCAGGCGCCGCCGGTGCCGCCGCTGGCGTCCGATCTGGCCATGACGATGCCGATCCGCGCGCCATCGGCGCCGGTGATGAAGGCCTTGCGCCCGTTGATCACCCAATGGTTGCCGTCGGGCCGGCAGGTGGTGCGCATCATCGACGGATCGGAGCCGGCGCCCCCTTCGGCCGCCGGCTCGGTCATGAAGAAGGCCGATCGGGCACGCCCCTCGACCAGAGGTCGCAGGAACCGTTCCCTGATTTCGGGACTGCCGACCTTGCCGAGGAGGTACATATTGCCCTCGTCCGGCGCGGCCGTGTTGAGTGCCAGCGGTCCGAGCGGGGACAGGCCCGATGCCCGGAGGACGATCGCCGTCTCGCGTTGCGACAGATGGCGGCCATCGGCGAGTATATGCGGGGTCAGCACGCCGGCCTCGCGCGCCTTTTGCTTGAGCTCCGCGACCAAATCCTCGGTCGGGCAATCGTGATGATCGCGACGCGGATCCTGCTCGTAGGGGACGACGATATCGCGGACGAAGGCCTCCACCTTCGCCGCGATCTCGGCTGTCCGCTCCGGGCCGACGCCGATGGTGGGCGCGGTCGCGCTCACTTCGGCGCCATGCGGATCGCGCCGTCGAGGCGGATCGTCTCGCCGTTGAGCATCGGATTGGTGACGATGCTCTCGACGAGCTGTGCATATTCGTCGGGCTGGCCGAGCCGGCTCGGGAAGGGAACCTGTCGGCCGAGCGAATCCTGCGCCTCCTGCGGTAGAGTCGCGAGCAGGGGCGTCCAAAAGATGCCCGGCGCGATCGTCATGACGCGAATACCGTAGCGTGCGAACTCGCGAGCCACCGGCAGCGTGAGGCCGACGATCCCGCCCTTCGACGCCGCATAGGCGGCCTGGCCGATCTGGCCGTCGAACGCGGCGACCGACGCGGTGTTGACGATGACGCCACGCTCCTCGCCGAGCGGATCCGCATCGTGGAGGCGGGCCGCGAATTTCGACAGCACGTTGAAGCTGCCGATCAGGTTGATCGTCACGATCTTGGAGAAATCGGCGAGGGGGATGGCCTTGCCCTCGCGGTCGATCACCTTGGCCGGCGGGCCGATCCCCGCGCAGTTGACGAGGATGCGGGCTTTGCCGTGAAGCCCTTCGGCCTGCGCGATCGCGGCCTCGACCGCAGCCTCGTCGGTGACGTTGACCGAGACGAAATGACCACCAATCTCCCCGGCGGTCGCGGCCCCGAGATCCGCATTGAGATCGAAGATGGTGACCTTCGCACCCGCCGCCGCGAGCCGCCTGACGGTTCCCGCGCCCAGGCCGGAAGCGCCCCCCGTCACGATCGCCGCGACGCCGTCTATCTTCATCGTCTTCAGTCCTTAGAGTGAGGTGAGATGGTCAGAGCGAGCGGGCGATCACCATGCGCTGGATGTCGGACGTGCCCTCGTAAATCTGGCAGACGCGGACATCGCGATAGATCTTGGCGACCCCGAATTCCTCGAGATAACCGTAGCCGCCGAGCGTCTGGATCGCGCCGGAGACGACCTGCTCGGCGGTTTCGGACGCGAAGAGCTTGGCCATCGACGCCTGTGCCAAAGCGGGCGCGCCGGCATCGCGTAGTGCCGCCGCCGACAGGACCAGCTGCCGTGCGGCCTCGAGCCGAGTGGCGAGGTCCGCGAGGCGGAAGCCCACCGCCTGATGCTCGATGATCGGCTTGCCCATCGACCGGCGTTCGCGCGCGTAGCCGATGGCGATGTCGAGCGCCGCCCGTGCCATGCCCACGCACTGCGCGGCGATCCCGATGCGACCGGTTTCGAGGTTGGCGAGCGCGATGCGATACCCTTGCCCCGGCTCGCCGAGGACGAGCGCGTCTTCGATGAACATATTTTCGAACCGGAGCGCGCAGGTGTCGGACGCCGACTGGCCGAGCTTGTGCTCGATCTTGTCGACCAGATAGCCCTTGCGGTCGGTCGGGACGAGGAAGGCGCTCAGGCCTTTCTTTCCGGCCTCCGGATCGGTGACGGCGATGACCATCGCCAGGCCGGCGATCTTGCCCGAGGTGATGAACTGCTTGGCGCCATCGAGGGACCAGCCGCCATCGATCTTCGTCGCGCGGGTCCGGATCGCGGCGGCGTCCGAGCCGGCCTCGGCCTCGGTGAGCGCGAAGGCGCCGATGCTGCGGCCGGCGATGAGATCGGGAAGGAAGCGCGCCTTCTGCGCGGCACTGCCATCCTTGAGAAGCCCAGCTATCATGATCGAATTCTGGATCGACACGATCGTCGACAGCGCGCCGTCTGCCGCCGCGATCTCGATCAGGGCCAGCGCGTAGGAGACATAGTCCGCCCCGGCGCCGCCGAACTCGGCCGGGGCGACCATCCCGAACAGGCCGAGCCCGGCAATCTCCTCGAACAGACCGGCGGGATAGCCGCCCTGCTGCTCGAACATGGCAGACCGTGGCCGGATTCGCTCCTGCGCGAAATCGCGGATGACATCGCGGATCGCCTCCTGGGTGTCGGACAGGATCACGCGGCCTCGCCATGCGGAAGCAGGACGGCCTTGACGCAATCGCCCCGCGCCTGCGCGGCGATGGCCTCGTTGATCTGGTCGAGCGGGAACGTCCGAACCAGCCTGTCGAACGGGAAGCGCCCCGCGCGATGGAGCGCCACCAGTTCCGGAATGAAGCCGTCCAGATCGCTGTCGCCTTCGATGATGCCGTGGATGCGATGCCCGTAAGTGATGAGCGCGGCGAGGTTGATCGAGAGCGTGCTGTCGGGGCGCGGCGGCACGCCGACCAGCCCGAGGAGTCCATGGCTCGCCAGCGAGGCGAGAGCGGTCTCGACGACCGCCTCTCGCCCGCTCGTTTCGAACGCGAAGTCCACGCCGTCGGGCAGGATCGATCGGATCGCCGCGCCGACATCCCCATCGCCGGGATCGACGACGTGCGTCGCACCGAGCGACAAAGCGAGGTCGCGCCGCGCGGTCACCGGCTCGACGAGGATGATGGTGGCGCAGCCCTGGATCACGGCACCCATCACGGCGGACAGCCCGACGGGGCCGCCGCCGAAGATCGCGATCGTCGATCCGGCCGGGCAGGCGAGCGAACGCATCACGCCGCCGGCACCCGTCTGGACGCCGCAACCGAGCGGGCCGAGGATCTTCAGCAGATCGTCGTCGGCATCGACCCTGACGACGTTGCGTTCCCCCGCGAGCGCATATTCCGCAAAGGAGGACTGGCCGAAGAAGGCGCTCGATACGGGGGTACCGTCGATCGACAGGCCCGTGCTGCCGTCGCTGCGGACGCCGGCGTAATTGAGCCTCGGAAAGTCGCGGCAATAGGACGGGAGATGCTCGTCGCAGCGCGCGCAATTCCCGCAGCTGGAAAAGCCGAGGACGACGTGATCGCCCGGGCGCACCTTGGTCACGCCGGCTCCGACCGCCTCGACGATCCCGGCGCCCTCGTGGCCCAGCACCGCCGGCAGCGGAATGGGAATGAACTGATCCCTGGCGATCAGATCGGTATGGCACAGCCCCACGCCGACGATCCTGACCAGAACCTCTCCGGCGCGTGGTGTTTCGATGTCGATCGTCTCGATCGTGAAGTCGGCATGGGGTTCCCGCGCGATCGCGGCGATGGCCTTCATACGATTATCCTCCCGCGCGGGTCATGCGAGCGCCATGACGATCGACTTGGGCTCGAGATAGGCGTCGAGCACCTCGCTGCCATTCTCGCGGCCCATTCCGGACATCTTGACGCCGCCGAAGGGGAAGGCCGGATCGGCGAGCAGGATGCAGTTGACGAACACCGTTCCCGCCTCCAGCGCGGCGGCCGTCCGGTGGGCGACACTCAGATCCTTGGTGAAGACATGAGCGGCGAGCCCGAAGGCGCTGTCGTTGGCGAGTGCGACTGCTTCCTCGATCTCGTCGAAGGGCGCCGTCGCGAGCACCGGCCCGAACACCTCGTCGCGCGCGATCTCGGCGTCCGGCGGCACATCGCGCAGGATGGTCGGCGGGAAATAATAGCCGCTCCGGGGCAAAGCGGACGATGCGGTCATCGCCTCAATGCCGGCGGCCCGTGCCCGATCGACGAAGCCGCTGACGCGTTCGTGCTGGCGCGCGCTGATCAGCGGGCCGAGCTGGCTCTCCCGATCGGCGCTGCGGCCGAGCTTCTGCGAGGCGCCGACGGCGGCGATGCCTTCGAGCACCTGATCGTAGATCGATCGATGAACGTAGAGCCGCGTGCCGGCGTAGCAGACCTGCCCGGAATTGAAGAAGCAGCCCATCGCCGCCTGCGGGATCGCGGTAGCGAGATCGGCGTCCGCGCACAGGATCGACGGGGACTTGCCGCCGAGTTCCAGCGTGATGCGCTTGAGATCCGGCACCGAGGCCGCGAGGATCGCCTGTCCTGTCGCGGTCGATCCGGTGAAGGCGACCTTGGCGATCCGCGGATGGGAGGCGAGCGCCGCGCCCGTCGCGCCGTCACCGGTGACGATGCTCAGCACGCCGGCCGGAAAGCCGACCTCGCGGGCCAGTTCGGCAAGCCGCAGGGCGCTGAGCGGCGTTTCCGGCGCGGGTTTCAGCACCACCGTGCACCCGGCCGCGAGCGCCGGGGCGATCTTCCACATCGCCAGCACCAGGGGGAAATTCCACGGCGTGATCGCGGCGACGACGCCGATCGGCTCGCGGCGCGAATAGACGTGGTAGCTGCCCGGCGTCGCCGACAGCGTGCCGGCACGCCCGGCGATCTTCGACGGCCAGCCCGCATAGGCGCGCAGCCATGCGATGGCGGCGGGAAGATCGACCGCCTCGACGATCGCGACGGGCTTTCCCGTGTCGAGCGCTTCGAGCGCGGCGAGGCGGGGGAGGTCGGCTTCCATCGCATCCGCGAGCCGGTGCATCAGCCGTTCGCGCGCCAGTGGATTGATGTCGCGCCACGCTGGCGACCGGAAGGCGTGCCAGGCGGCATCGACGATCCGATCGACGTCGGCAGGGGACGCCACGGGAATGTCGCCGAACGCATCACCCGTGCACGGGTCGATATCCACGCTCGTCGCCGTGCCTGTGATGGCATCGTCGCCGGCCCTGAGAATCGTGTCCGGAAGTGCAAGGTTTTCGAAGCCGTGAAGGGCCGTCACTGGAGGGTCTCCCGGCCGCGCCTGCGGAAGTCGCTCGGCGTTTCGCCGGCGAATTGACGGAAGGCGCGGGTGAAGTGGCTCTGGCTGGTGAAGCCGAGCGAATCCGCGATCGTCGCCATCGACGCCTCGGATTGCTCGAGCATGTGCTGGGCGCGGTTGAGGCGCGCCTTCATCACATATTGGTGCGGCGAGACGCCGGTCGCCTTCTTGAAGATACGACAGAAATGGGTGGGCGTGACGCCGGCCTGCGCGGCCAGCTCCTCGACGCTGTGTTCGCCCTCGGGCCGTTCGAGGATCGCGTTCATGATGTGATGGATGCGATAGGAGGAGAACGCCGTCGTCGGGATCTCCGCGGCTCCGGCATTCACCGGCCCACGCAGCATATGGGCCTTGAGCGCGTCGACCAGCGCGCCGACATAGACGTCCCGTTCGGAGCTGCGCGGCGCGTAGAGCTCGCCGAGCACCTGCCGTGTCAGCGCCACGCCGAGCGGATCGGAGAAAGCGAAACGCATCCGCTTGAACTGATCGAGCGCGGGTGCCTTCTGGAGGTCGGCCGACGCGACGCTCAGGGTCACGACATCGAGTTCGCCATCGACGAGCCAGCCGGTCGGCTGGTTGGACGGCACGATCGTGGCGCAGCCGGGAAGCGAGGCCGTCTCGCTCCAGCTGTCCCGCTCCCAGGTGCGGACGTTGGGCTTTCCCGCGATGTGGACGACGAACATCGGATCGGGCAGCGCGGGCAGGGTGTAGCTGCCGACGAACTGGCGCCAGCGGCAGAGGCGCCAGCGTCCATGCTCACCGCCCAGGCTCATGTCGGGGGCGCGGCCGAGCGCATCCGCGATGATATCTTCGTCGTTGGAGCCGTTCTTGTCGATCATGGCGCGCTCTCCGTCAGGCCGGAACCATTCTCACGTCGAGGTTCTTCAGCCCGTTGATGAAGTTGGAGCGAAACCGGCGCGGCTCGCCCTCGACTTCGAAACGCCGAACATGGCGGGCCAGCTGGCGGAAAGCCACACGAAGCTGCATCTCCGCCAGCCGCGAGCCGACGCAGACGTGCTGGCCGGCGCCGAAGCCGACATGCTGGATGGCCTTGCGGCGAACGTCGAAGCGATCCGGATCGACGAAGACGGCCTCGTCCCTGTTGCCCGAAATGTACCACATCACGACCTTGTCGCCCTTCGCGATCGCCTTCCCGCCGATCTCGACATCCGCCGTCGCGGTGCGGCGCATGTGCAGGACGGGGCTGGCGAAGCGGACGAACTCGGCCGGAGCGGTCTTCAGCAGATCGGGGTCGGCGCGGATCGCATCCCATTGGTCGGGATTGTTCGAGAAGGCGGCCATGGTGTGGCTGAGCGAGTTCCGGGTGGTCTCATTGCCGCCCACCAGCACGAGGATGAGGTTGCCGACGAAATCGTTGAACGGCACCGGCACGCCATCGATCTCGGCATTGGCGAGCAGGCTGGCGATGTCCGGGCCCGGCTTGGCGCGCCGCGCCTCGAACAGTTCCTGCGAGAAGGCGAAGAACTCGCCCATCGTCCTGGCCATCGATTCCGGGGATTGCCGGAACTCCGGGTCGTCCTCGCCGACGAACGCGTTGGTCCAGTGATAGAGCTCGGTCCACGATTCCGCCGGCAGTCCCAGCAGCTCGGCCAGCGTGAGAAGCGGCAGCGGCGCCGAAAGCAGCGGGACGATGTCCGCCGTCTCGCCGAACGGCACCTTGGCCAGGAGGCCCGCCACCCGTTCCTCGACGCGCTGTTCGATATCGCCGAGGCGGCCTGGTGCGAGCGCCGGCATCACGAACTTGCGATAGCGCGTATGGATCGGCGGATCGCGCGAGATGAAGGGGATGCCGACGGCGCTGTCGCCGGCGCCGGTCAGCCCGACCTCGTTCTCGTTGAAGATCCGGTGGCCGCCATTCTCGTAGGCCGAGGAGAAGAGATCGGCCCGGCGGGACACCTCGACGATGTCGGCATGGCGCGTGAGCGCCCAGAAGCCGGCACCGTCGGTCTCTGGGTTCCAGTAGACCGGCTCCTCCCGCCGGAGGCGTTCGAAGACATCATGGGGAGCCCGATCCTGGTAGAGATCGGGATCCTTCAGATCGGGACGATCGATCACGATCGACATGGCCAGGCGACCTTAGAAGGAGATGCGGACGGTGCCGCCGAACGTGCGCGGATCCTGCGGAACCAGGAAATTGTAGGGGAAGCCCGCCCCCCGCAGATCGAGGCCGTAGCCGAGCGCCTTCTTGTTGGTCAGGTTGTTGACCCAGGCGCGCAGCGTCACATTGTCGTGGACCCAGGCGAGCGAGGCGTTGACCTTCGCATAGCCCTTCTGCTGCAGTTCCGAATTCATCTGGCCGGTGCCGGCCGCGTTGATATCGTTGAACGGCGAGAAGAACTGCTGGCTGAAATAGCTCACCGTCGGCGACAGGATGACATCGCCGTCGCTGACCCGGAAGACCGTCCAGTCGAAACCGCCCTGTGCCGTGAACTTGGGCGCGAAGGGCAGGCGGTTGCCGGAAAGATCGGTGCCCTGCAGCGTCAGGGTCTTATACTCCGTGTGGAGATAGCCCATCGACGCGTTGATCGTGAGCGTCGGGATGACGCGAAAGCTCGCCTCCGCCTCGGCGCCGTAGATCTGCGATTTGGGCGCGTTGACCAGGAAGGAGACCGGGCCGGGGCGCGTGTCCTGAACCTGCTGGTTCTTGTAGTCGTAATAGAAACCGGCGGCCGAGAGCGTCAGCTTCCGATCGAAGAACCTGCCCTTCACGCCGACTTCGTAGGCGTTGACCTCTTCGGGCTTGATGTAGGTGATGCCGACCGACGAGGTGTAGCCGCCGCCGTTGAACGCGCCCGAGCGGTAGCCGCGATTGTAGCTCGCATAGACGAGCATCCCGTTGTCGAACGTATAGCTGAGCGCCGCGCGGCCGGTGAGCGCGTTGTTCTGGCCGTTGATATTGTAGCGCGCGTTCGGATCGTACGCGCAGGTGCCCGCCACGCCGGAGCAGGGCACGGTCGTCGCGAGCGGCGTTTCAGGGCCGCCGACGTTGGCCGCGAAAAAGTAGGCGTGGCCATCCTCATATTTGTT
>BACX01000492.1 GCA_000333335.1 Sphingomonas-like bacterium B12
CATGGTCTGCAATCCGTAGCGCTTGCCGCGCGCCTGGAGCGCATGGACGAGGGTGGCCATCAGCTTGGTGCCGCTGCCCCCGAGCGGGTGGCCGAGCGCGATGGCGCCACCGTTGACGTTCAGCTTGTCGGGATCGGCACCGATCGCCCGCAGCCAGGCGAGCGGCACGGGGGCGAAGGCCTCGTTGACCTCGTAGAGATCGATGTCCTCGATCGCCATGCCCGCGCGCGCGAGCGCCTTGCGCGTCGCGGGGATCGGCTCTTCGAGCATGATGACCGGATCGCCGGCGCTGACCGTCATGTTGACGATCCGCGCGAGCGGCGTGAGGCCATGATCCTTGAGCGCGCGCTCCGACACGATCAGCGCGCCGGATGCGCCGTCGCAAATCTGGCTGGCATTGGCGGCGGAGATGACGCCGCCCTCCTGAAGAAGCTTGACCGACCCGATGCCTTCCAGGGTAGCGTCGGCGCGGATGCCCTCGTCGGTCCGGCGGAGCGAGCCGTCCACCTCGAGCGGAATGATCTCCCTGTCGAACGCGCCGGACTGCGTGGCGGCGGCGGCGCGGCGGTGGCTTTCCAGCGCGAACCGGTCGAGCGTGTCGCGATCGAAGCCGTATTTCTTCGCGATCATCTCGGCGCCGGCGAACTGGCTGAACTCCTCGATGCCGTAGCGCGCCTTGATGCGATCGCTGACCGGCCCGACGCCGACACCTTCGCGGGCATGGTAGGAGAGGTTGGAGAACATTGGCACGCGGGTCATGCTCTCGGCACCGGCCGCGATCACCACATCCTGCGTGCCGGACATCACCGCCTGTGCCGCGAACTGGACCGCCTGTTGCGAGCTTCCGCACTGGCGGTCGATGGTCACCGCCGGCACGCTCTCCGGTAGCTTCGAGGCGAGAACCGCGTTGCGAGCGAAGGCGAAGGCCTGTTCGCCCGCCTGCGTGACGCATCCCAGGATCACATCCTCGACCGCAGCGGGATCGATGCCCGTGCGTGCGATCATTCCGTCGAGCACTTCGGCCGCCATGTCGGCCGGATGCCAGCCGGCAAACTGTCCCTTGCGCTTGCCACCGGGGGTGCGAACCGCTTCCACGATATAGGCCTCGGTCATCATCAGACTCCTTCGAAATCGGGTTTGCGCCGGGCGAGGAAGGCGGCGACGCCCTCGCGCCCTTCGGGACCGACGCCGGCCGCCGCGATCGCGCGCCCCTCCATCTCGCTTTGGGTTTCAAGCGAGGCGGAGAAGCTGTCGAGAAGCAGCCGGCGCACCGCGCTGATGGCGTGCACGGGCGACGCCGCGAGCGTTGCCGCTGCCTCGTCTCCCGCTGCCTGCAGATCATAGACGAGACGGGTCACGATGCCAATCCGCGCGGCTTCCTCGGCACCGATGCGCCGGTTGGTGATCATCATGTCCTGCGCGCGGCGGTAGCCGACGACGCGGGGCAGCCACCATGTCAGTCCCGCATCGGGGACGAGGCCGATCGNCGTATANGCCGNNAGTGAATGCGCCGNCGGGGTCGCCAGGGACACATCGCCTGCCAGCGCGATGCTGAAGCCGGCACCGGCNGCAGGGCCGTTGACGAGGACNAGCAAGGGCTTCGCCATGCGCGCTAGCCTCG
>BACX01000491.1 GCA_000333335.1 Sphingomonas-like bacterium B12
GCTCTCCGGCGGTGGATTTCTCCGGCGAATCCGGCCTCACCGGCAAGGTCGACAGCCATTTCTTCAAGCGGTTCAGTTCGGCAGTGCTGCTGTCCGTCGTCGGCGGCCTGACCTCGCTCGCGGGCAACGCGTCGGTGATCGTATCGGGCGGGCAGAGCGCGGCCCATCGACCGCATTCCGGCGACGCTCCTGCCGCCACCGCGCTGCATAGCGCCGGACCGCGTCATATGACCCCTCGAACCCCTCGCGCAGCAGCAGGTCATGGATACGGGTGATGCGCAACTTCTCGCGCCGGGGTCGGGCCTCGTCTTCCTCCAGGAGCATGTCCAGCCGCTCTTGGAACGGCCCGATGCGCGGCAGCGGCTGCACGGCGCGTCGATAGGAAAAGTCCGCCTCCGGTGCGCGGATCGCTTTGCGCACCACCTTGCGCGACAGATTCAGGTCTCGCGCTATCGCCTTGATGGCTTTCCCGGCCGCATGCTCGCGCCGGATCTTCAACACCGTCTCCAATACCAACATCCCGATCTCGCCGCTCGACCACCGCCAAGCGCGCGTGCCTAGACCACCGGGATGAGGGGTCCCTTTTCGACGCCGATCACCCCGCTAACGGGGTCCTTTTTCCACGCTGATCCACACCAGAGAGTCCCCGAAGCCAACGTCGATCGCGACAGGCACGCTCGCACCGCCGATGTCCGCAATGGTCCGCAGGCGGACGCCGCCAAATCCGAGCAGGTCGAGGTCGCGCGTCGGACGTAGGGGATCATCGGACCAAGTGGTGAGAAGCATCGCGTCCTTGAGGACGAACCGCTCGGCGTGGGCGGAGATGCTCAGTCGATACAGCAGCCGCTCGAGCGCGAAGCGAACGAGGATGAGATCGAACGGCTGACCGGAAGCGCGAGATTGGTTGAGCAACTTCGCGCGGACCGAAGCGCCCAGATTGGGCCGCTTTTCAGTCATCGAGGGTGAGTGTCTCAAGGTACGGTGCCATCACCGACCATGCGCCGCGTTTGCGCGCGCACTCCGCGATCACGGCCGGAGTCGCCTTGCGCTGCCTGAGTGTCTCGCGCAGTGCCCCGACCGCAACATTGATCCCAACAGACTTGCGATGGCGAAAGCAGTCGACCAGCGTTCGCGGGATCGTGAACATCGAGACGCTGACGTTCTCGATCATGTGCTTCTCGATATCCGACCGCAGCAGCGTGTCCGCCATGCGCACGATCCTGAGACGAGGCCCGTGCTCGGCAGGGGGCCAGTCCTTCAGGCCGATCGCCATCCAGACCTTGCGGGGCATCTGATCGGTCAGTTCGTGATAGGCGAGGGCAGATGTGAGGCAGATCACGCCCTTTGGCACGCGCTTCGCGGCCTCGGCCATATCGTGATTGGCGTCGATATCTGCATTAGCGAGCTGATAGAGACCGCGCGATAGGCGCATAACGGCACCATCGGAAAGAAGGCGCGCGATCGTGGCGGCCGCTACCCCCTCGGCTTCTAGTTCTCTGACGCGCATCATGCCATTCTCAGCGAGCAGACTTAGCGCCCGCTCTGCCTGCGTCTGAGGTGTGTTATATTTCCTCGGAGATCGATCCACAATATCCTAGGAAATATAACAGAAAAAATGCTTGGGCAAGTAGGGTTTGCGGGAAATTCACATTACGCCCTGGATAACGGAAGAGCGGTACGAAAGAGCCACGCGCCTGCCTGTCAGGTCCGCGCCATTCTCAGCCGTAACCGAGCCTGAGAGCCCTTCCTGTTTTCCGTCGGTCCGCTTTCGAGCGCGATCCAGATCGTGGCTAAGATTGGAAGGGCATCAGTTCCGACGATAATGGCCTGGCGGGTCTGGCTTGCCAATAGCGATGGAGGGGCTGGCCCCGCGTTTTCGCCTCGGCCGATCTGGCCACAGGAGAAAAACGATGGGCACTTCAGAATATGATCCGGGCGCGGGTGACCGGCAGGCCTGGAACGCCGGGCGCAAGGTAGGTGCGAAGCGCGCGCTGAAGCCGAAACAGATTTGGGGTATCCGCTTCTATCTCGATCATCATCGTCGCCTTCGCGATCGGGCGCTGTTCGATGTCGCGATCGACAGCAAACTTCGAGGATGCGACGTCGTTCGCCTCAAAATCGGCGATATCGTCAGTGGCGGTCAGATTCGGACGCGGGCTACCGTGACGCAAACGAAGACTGGTAGGCCGGTCAGTTCGAGTTGCTGTCTGACGCTCGAGCCAGTTTGCTTGCCTGGTTGCAGCGTCGCGGCGGTGCGTTGGGGGATTATGTTTTTCCCAGTCGGATCGACCACTCCGACCACCTCAGCACGCGGCAGTACGCTCGCCTCGTCGATGAGTGGGTAACGGGCGTCGGCCTTCGACGCGAGGACTATGGCACGCACTCTCTGAGGCGAACCAAGGCGTCGATCATTTACAAGGCGACCGGAAATCTCCGGGCAGTCCAAATCCTGCTCGGTCACAGCAAGATCGAGAATACGGTCCGGTATCTCGGGGTGGATGTCGAAGATGCATTGACCCTTGCAGAGGGTACAGAAATTTGAAGGCGTCGGCTCCCCCGCTCAACGGGGGAGCCGATCCGCTGAGCACCCAATTCGAGCCATCCCCAACTGCCGGCTTGTGGGAAACGCGGACGGTCGCCTTTGCTCCGAGATTCTGCGGCAACCGAGTTCGTAGGCGAATAGGTGCTCGCACCTTTGCTGACCGATTTACTTCCAATCGCTTTTTAACCTGTTGTTTTTCAAAGCGTCGCATGACGTCCGTTAGGAAAGGACGTTCATGCGGCAAGCGCTCGGCGGATCGATGGCAGACGGAATGCGTCGCGGCAGCGGGACGCTGCTTGCGCGGTGCATGCTGGCGATCGGGTTGACGCACGCACTCGCTTTCTTCCTCACGGTACCGCCGCGTCTGGGGCCGGCGGCGAGCTTCGCGCTGGCCTGTCTATGCGCGGCGCTGGTCCTTCTCGTGCTTCTCTCGCTGATCGATCATGAGGTTCGGCTGGGGTCCGTCGCGGCTCGCATGCGCGAGCTGGGCGCATCAGCCATGCCGATCATGGGCGCTCGGCCAGGGAGCATCTCATCGGTCGAGGCATCGGCCGAAGAAATGGCCGATCGCGTCGCGGTGATCGAGCAGCGCCTGCTTCATCGCCACCCGGTGAGCGGTCTGCCGACCCGCGAACCGCTGTTCGCGGCGATCGCAGCAAGCCCGAGCGGGCTGCTCGGCGTCGTCCATATGTTGGATCTCGAGCGTCTGCAGGCCTTCGACGAGGCGCTTGCGGAACATGTGCTGGCTGCGCTCGCAGAGCGGGTGGTGCGGATGCTGGGCTCCGGGGCGCTGGTCGCGCAGGTCGATCGCGCCAGACTGGCGATCTGGTTCGGGACGGAGACGACGGCCGAGGTGGCGGGCACCAAGTTGCAGGCGCTCGGTTATGCCTTGGGCGAGGCCGTGTCGTTCGGCCAGCGCGAGGTCCTTCCCGAAATCCGCGTCAGCCACGCGCACATGGCAGAGCATGGCATCGCGCCTGCCATGCTGCTGGCCCGCGCCAGTGTTTCCCGGAGCGGCGCAATCGACGTTTCTGCCCCCGCGACCGATGATCCGCTGATCGCGGCACAGCAACTCTATGCCCTGGAGCAGGATCTCCGCCGCGCCGTCGCGCGGGGCGAACTGGAGCTCGCCTATCAGCCGCTCGTCGATGCGCAGGCGGGTGTCGTGTGCGGCGCCGAAGCTCTGCTGCGCTGGCGGCACCCCGCGCACGGCCTCGTGCCGCCGACACGCTTCGTGCCGATCATGGAGGGGGCGGGGCTGGCCGACGAGATCGGGCTGTGGGCGATCAACGCCGCCTGCCGCGAAGCCGCCACATGGCGGCGGCTCGGCCTCGGCCCGCTGCGCGTCGCCGTCAATATTTCGGGCCACCAGCTCGATCGTCGCGATCTCGTCACCCTGATTGAGCGCACGCTGGCGCGCCATTCGCTCTCGTCCGATCTGCTCGAGATCGAGCTGACCGAGACGATCGCGGCCGGCGATGCAGATCGCATCGCCGCATTGTTCGGGCGGCTGCGCCGGCTTGGGGTCACGATCGCAATCGACGATTTCGGCACCGGCTATTCGAGTTTTAGCACGCTCAGAACCCTGCGTTTCGACAAGCTCAAGATCGACCGCGAATTCGTCACTGCGGTCGATCGGCGGCGTGACAGCCAGGCGATCTGCCGTGCGATCCTGGCCCTTGGCCAGGGGCTCGGCATCCGCGTGCTGGCCGAGGGCGTCGAGACGGCAGCCGAATATAGCTGGCTGAATGACCAGGGCTGCCGCTACTTCCAGGGCTTTTATTTCGCGCGGCCGCTCGATCCGGCCGCTTTCCGGGCGTTCGTGCAGGACGAGCGCCATCTCTCGAGCCTGCTGGCGCCTATATCAAATTCCGTGTCCGAAAGGTTGCGTGCATGATTCCCGTTTCGGTTCGTCGGCTCGTCATCCTGGGTGCTCTTACACCTCTATTCACGCTGTCCGCCTGCGGACCGGGCGCCGGTCCTCGTGCTCCCGCTTCGGTCGCGCCGCAGGCTTCGCCTATGGACGCCGCTGTTGAACTGCTCAATCAGGGTGACGAAAAGGGTGCGCAAAAGCAGCTCAAACCGCTGCTCAAGGCTAATCCGAACGATCCGCAGGCCAACGTGCTGCTCGAATCGATCAAGCGCGACCCAGTCGAACTGCTGGGTGACAGGAGCTTCGCTTATACAGTGCAGCCGGGCGACACGATGATCAGCCTGTCGCAACGCTTTCTCGGCAACCGGCTGAAATTCTACCAGCTGGCTCGGTACAATCATATCGGACGGCCGGCGGCGCTGAGCGCCGGCACTGTCCTGCGTATACCCGGCGAGGCACCCCGGCCGGCCCCGCCACCAAAGCCCGTGTCCATCGGAGAGGACAAGGCGCCGACGCGTAGCAAGCCCAGGCCCCAGCCTCACACGCCCGCAAAGGCCTCGGCGGCGAATCCGGCGGCCGCGCTCAAGCTGCGCGGCCTCGGGCTCGTCGCGCTCAACCAGGGGCGGGTGACCGATGCGGTCGTGCTGCTCGGCCGCGCCTCCACGCTCGATCCGTCAAATCCGCTGATCGCGCGCGATCTCGCGCGGGCGAAGCGGATCGCGCAAACGGTCGGGAAGCGGCGCTGAGCCGCGATCTTTGCCGCCGGCAGCCGAGGGCTCTCCTCTCCGCGCTTCGAGATGAAGTGTTCATCCCGCCGAGCAATTCCACGTCCGAGATCAGCAGATCAACGCGGGTTTCGCACTGTAGGATGCGTTTCCGCCCGCGCCATCGCCCGCTTCGATGGCTGCATATCCCAGTTCCTCCAGCACATCGGTGACGAGCATCCGAACTGCCGGCTCATCGTCCACCACGAGTACGGTTTCGCCCCTATCAGCACGTGGAGCCTCGGTCAGGTCCGCCGGCTGAGCGTTCGTTTCTGCTTCACCCAAGTGGCGCGGCAGACAGATGCATACACTGGTACCATGTCCCGGCTCGGAATGGATGCGGACCTGACCGCAGGATTGCTTGACGAAGCCATAGACCATCGAAAGCCCCAGCCCGGTGCCGACGCCGATGGGTTTGGTGGTGAAGAACGGATCGAACGCCTTGGCGATCACGTCAGGGGTCATACCGGTGCCCGTGTCCGAAACGCACATGGTTGCATAGTTGCCCGGTTTCATCCCTCGCAGCAGCGCGGAGCGCTCGTCCACTATGCTGTTGCTCGTCTCGATCGTGATCCTGGCGCCGTCCGGCATGGCGTCCCGCGCGTTGATCGAGAGATTAGCAGGGCATTCTCCAACTGATGGGGATCAACAAAAGTCGCCCAGATATCTTCGGCCGGCGCAAAGCGGATGTCGATGGCGGGGTCCACGGTCGGGTGAATGAGGTCGATCAAGTCCTCGACCACGCGATTTGGCTGGGTAGGTTTCGGATCGAGCGTAGCGTCTGCCGTCTGGAAAAGGCAAGCAGGCAGTCAATCTGTTTGAGCATAACGAAGGCATTGGCGCCGGGAGGGCTCGGCCTGACGATCAGCAAAGGATCTACTATCCGATCGTGGCCAGCGGTGCTTTATTCAAAACACTTTCGCCCGAGATTGCCGACGCTATGGTCGGCGGCGTTGGGCCAGAAAGTTGATCATCATCCTGCTTTTAAAGCAGAGCCTGCCGCTTCAGTACCGGTGCGTCCGGTGAACGGTGGAACCCCTCCATCACTCGCGCCCGCCAGGTGGGGGGCCGCCTGGACCACGGTCGAGGTCGATACAATGCTAGCGATGGTCCAGAAGCGAAAGCGACAGGCCGATATAGCACAAGCGCTGTGCCGCACTCTCGGTGCGATCAAAGTCAAGCTCGCGCAGCTCAGACAAGGTCCGCAGGAAAGAGCGCGGCCAGCCACCCGATCGGGCGCCGCCGGGACGCCTCTGCGGCGTCGGCCGTGGAGCAGGGCCGAAACCGAGGCTCTTCTTGCGATGACCGCGAAGGGATGGGACGACGTGAGAATTGCCGACGCGCTTAACAGGACCCCCGTCGCGATCTCTGTCAGGCGAAGTCGTATGAACATGCCAGGCTCAAAAGCGGACAGCCTGAGAAAGCTGCTCTGATACGGAACGTGCCAAGTCTTCGAGCAAGCCACTCACTCGCTCGATTAACATCATTTGGGAAATTGGTTAGGGCGCCGCCAGCGTATGACATAGACCGAGCTTCTAGACGGAACGCGACGGCCCCGCGAGCCGCGCGGATGGAGAGGAGCGAGACATGGACGCCAAAGTTGGAGAGACGGTAGCCGGATGTCCTTTTGGGCACACGAGCGGCTCGTCCAAAAGGTCGGGAAATCGCCAATGGTGGCCGGAAGGGCTCAGCCTCGTCGGCCTCAATCAACATTCGCCACGCTCCAATCCGCTTGGCGCGGATTTCGATTATGCCGAGGCATTCAAAACACTCGATCTTGACGCGGTCATGGCAGACCTGAAGGCATTGATGACCGACTCGCAGGAATGGTGGCCGGCGGATTTCGGCCATTATGGCGGACTCTTTATCCGCCTCGCGTGGCACAGCGCCGGCACTTACCGGATTACGGACGGTCGGGGCGGCGCAGGCGGCGGGCAGCAGCGCTTCGCGCCGCTCAATTCCTGGCCGGACAATGCCAGCCTCGACAAGGGGCGGCGCCTGCTGTGGCCCATCAAGCAGAAATACGGCAACTCACTGAGCTGGGCTGATTTGTTCGTTCTGTCCGGCAATGCGGCCCTGGAATCGATGGGCTTCAAAACCTTCGGTTTCGGTGGTGGTCGCGCTGACACCTGGGAACCCGAAGAGCTCTACTGGGGGCCGGAGGGCACCTGGCTCGGCGACGAGCGCTATTCCGGCGAGCGACAGTTGCACCCGGCGCTCGGCGCCGTTCAGATGGGGCTCATCTACGTCAATCCGGAGGGGCCGAACGGCGACCCTGATCCGGTCGCGTCGGCAAAAGATATCCGTGAGACCTTCGCCCGGATGGCGATGAACGACGAGGAAACGGTGGCGCTGATCGCCGGCGGTCACACGTTCGGCAAAACTCATGGAGCGGGGGACCCGTCCTTTCTAGGGCCTGAACCCGAGGGTGCGTTGATCGAGGATCAGGGCCTCGGCTGGCGCAGCAAGTTCGAGAGTGGATCGGGCGCGCACGCCATCACCTCCGGCCTCGAAGTAATCTGGAGCCAGCAGCCGACCCAATGGTCCAATCACTATTTCGACAATCTGTTCAAGTTTGAGTGGGAGCTGACGACGAGCCCGGCCGGCGCCAAGCAGTGGGTCGCGAAGGACGCTCCGGAAGATATCCCCGATCCATTTGATCCGGACAAGAAGCGCAAGCCGACCATGCTGACGTCGGATCTCGCGCTCCGCTTCGACCAGGAATATGAGAAGATCTCGCGTCGTTTTTACGAAAATCCCGACCAATTCGCCGATGCGTTCGCTCGCGCCTGGTTCAAGCTTACCCATCGCGACATGGGCCCGATCGGCCGCTATCTCGGCAAGCTCGTGCCGGAGGAAGAGCTGATCTGGCAGGACCGGATTCCCGCGCTCGACCACGAAGTGATCGGCGATGGCGAGATCGCCTCGCTCAAGGAGGCTATCCTGGCGACCGGTCTCAGCGTCTCCGAACTGGTGTCGGCGGCATGGGCGTCGGCCTCGACCTACCGGGGTTCGGACAAGCGCGGCGGCGCCAATGGCGCGCGCGTGCGGCTCGCGCCGCAGAAGGACTGGGACGTCAACCGTCCTGGCCAGCTCGCCAAGGTGCTCGAATCGCTCGTTAAGGTTCAGTCCGACTTCCAGGCTGGCGGCAAACGGGTGTCGATCGCAGACCTGATCGTGCTGGGCGGAGTCGCCGCGATCGAGAAGGCGGCGCGGGACGGCGGCGTCGAGGTGAGCGTCCCGTTCAATCCCGGCCGGATGGACGCGACGCCCGAGCAAACCGACGCGGATTCGTTCAAAGCCCTCTACCCGGTGGGTGACGGCTTCAGGAACTGGTATCACCCGTCCAATTTCATGGCGCCTGAAGAGTCACTGGTCGACAAGGCCCAGCTGATGCGCCTTTCGGCTCCGGAAATGACGGTCCTGGTCGGCGGCATGCGCGTGCTCGGCACCAACGCGAACGGAAGCGAAGAGGGCGTTCTGACCAATCGCGTTGGCACGCTGACCAACGACTTTTTCGTCAACCTGCTCGACATGGCTACCGAATGGCAGCCTACTGACGATCGGAACCGGTTCGAAGGCTTTGATCGCAAAACGAAGGAAAAGCGTTGGACCGCGACGCGTGTCGATCTCATTTTCGGGTCACAGTCCGAATTGCGTGCGATGGCGGAAATCTACGCGCAATCAGACTCGGAGGAGCGCTTTGTGCAGGACTTCGCCAAAGCCTGGGGCAAGGTTATGGATGCGGATCGGCTTGATTTGCAACGGCCCGCCGAGGCGTTCAGTCAAAAACTTTCGGCATGAGCGGATCGGGCGGCGCAGATGGTGCGTCGCCCAACGCTCCTATTTCAGCCTCCCTCCGATGACACTCCTGAGCCAACGTCATAAATCGACACGGTGCCGTAGCGAAGACGGACTAGCTGCGCTTTGCCAGGTCGATCGCGAGGATATGAACGTCTGCCATATGCCGTCTCCTTCCATGGCGCCCAAGCGGCGCTGGTCGGCAGCTTACGACGCCACCGTTGGGGGCATCCACGGCAATTTGCGTAAACGGCGCTACAGCCGGGCCAGCCAATACCTTCACACAGACGTCGCGATGGCCAGCGTTGCCAGGTTTAGTTCGTCGGTTGCCAGTCCTCGCAGCGCAGGCCGTCCACCCGCTTGAATTCGTCGAGATTGCCAGTGACGACGATGAGACCGCGGCTACGCGCGTGGCCGGCTATCAGGACATCATAGCCGCCGATTTGAAGCCCTTCTCGTTCCAGCATGGCACGAATATCGCCGGCGTGGGCGGCGGCGTCAGGATCGAAGGCAAGCACTTCGAGTCGGCTTGCGAAGCGCTCGACTTCGCTCCGGTTCTCGATCGGCCGGGCCGATTTCGCGGCACCGTGGAGCAGCTCCGTTAGCACGATCGTCGAGATACTCAGGCCATCAGCCTCGGCGTTGAAGCGTGCACGAATATTCTGGGGCCGATCGCGCAGAACCCGGATGCAAAGATTGGTATCCAGCATGTACCGGAGCATCAGAAAGCCTCGCGTTCCTGCAACGACGGCTGCTCGCGCTCACCAAGATCGATACCTGAAGCAGCGAAGAAATCATCCCACGCTCGATCCGAGGGCACGATGACACGCCGCACCCCGTCGCGCAGAATCGTGACCTCGCGAACGCCTTCCGGAAAGGCGACATCCTTGGGCAGGCGGACGGCCTGAGACCGGTTCGACTGAAAGACTGTCGTGCGGGTCATCGCTCGGTTCCATGCTGTATACCCGCAATGTATATCCCACCTTGGATATGTCAATGGGATATACGTGCGGTGAGATAGACTGCCAGTTCTCTACCACTGATGCCGATCACTGCGGCGAGAAGGCATGTAGCGAGGCGGGATAGCTGCCGGTCGGCGATCGGGAATGTTCGGCGAGCGCCGGAATGAGAATAAGTGGTCGCGAGGCGACATCGCTGGACCGAACCGTGTATATTGAGTGGGGTGCCATTGAATGACCGCTTGCCGGTTGGCTCGCCTGTGACCAGTCAGTTGCCTAATGGCCACAACAGGCCTCACCGTTTCAGCCGAGAAGCTGCGTGGGCACTCCTAGCGACTTGCCCGCATGTGCCATGACTCGATCAAGCGTGCAGAGCGCGGCACCGGTATTGGCCACAACCGCGAGGTGAAGAGCGTCGCCCGCGCGGAGGCCGAGTTCATGTTGGTTAGCATAACGGGCTGCCGTATGGAATTGCGGGGCCCTGATCGGCAAGATGGTGAAGATGCTGCCTAAGAGCATATTGAACATCGCCATCGCCGACGCTCGCTGGTCCAGAGCCAGTTGTTTGGACCGCAGCTTGATCGACAGAGCCGACGAGACTTCAATGTTAGTCCAATCGCTGATGGAGCTGCCCGCATCCTGGGCGGCGAGCCAGCCCTGAATGCTGTCGATTGTTTTCTCGGTCGTGAGCGCGGCCATAATCACAGACGTGTCGAGATACAGCATCAGTAGCGGTCACCGTTATCCTGCCGCCCCAGCCACCGGATCCCGTGAATCGACAAGTCCTGATCCGAGATCCGCGTTTGATGGGCAGTCTTCGCCGCTTGGCGGATAGGTACGTTGCCGCCACGAGGCACGGGGCGGGAAACTGTCGCAAAATGGTCACTATTGGCGGGGGGCGTCGGGTTCAGGGAGGGTTCCGATAGCGCCACTCGCCGAGTGACGGTAGGCGCAAGGCATGACCGGTTCGCGTAATCCCCATCGGCAGCTCTTTTTCTCTCCGCAGACGCCCTTTCTATCCACCCGCTGGGTGCTGCTCATCATGGCGGTTTCGGCTCTGCTGGACGCCGTCCTGTTGCATGTGACGCGCCTGTCGATCGCCGCGACGCCGGCCGCGATCGGTTTCTGCGTGTGGGCCGTCTTTGCAGCCCTCGCATGTTTCCAACTGCGGTCGGGCGCCACCGCGCGGCAGAGGATCGCGCGGGATCTCATCGAGGGTATTTCCGCCTTCGCTGCGGTCAGCCTGCTGGGCGCTATAGCGAGCTATCCGCTGGCTGCCGGCCATCATCCGCTGGTGGATCCGGAGCTGGAGCGGGTCGACCTCACCCTGCATTTCCATTGGCTCAGCCTGTATGAATGGATCGCGGGACATGCCTGGGCCCAGACACCGGAGCGTATCGCCTACCTCAGCATCTTCGTGACCCCAGCCGTCCTGATCGGCTATTTCGCCTGGACAGGTCGCCGTGCGGAAACCCGCATGTTCGTGGCGACTTTCTGGGTTGCCGTCGTCATGACCCTGAGCCTGTTTCCGCTGTTGCCGGCGGCCGGGCCGTTTTCGAGCTTGTGGCGGGGATCGGTGCCCTACATGCCGCTCAGCGCGCTGTATCAGGATCAGGTCATCATGGCGTTGCGCCAGCACGCCATTCATGCCATCGATCTGGGCGAACTTCACGGCCTGGTCTGCGCGCCGAGTTTTCATGCCGCGAGCGCCGTCATCTATATGGCGACCGCATTCCGTATTCGCGGTTTGAGATGGCCGCTCATGGTGCTCAATCTCTCGATGCTGCTGGCAACTCCCGTGGAGGGCACCCATTATCTCGCGGATCTGTTGGCGGGAGGGATCGTGGCAGGTACGGCACTCTGGATCACGCCGATGCTGATCAGACTTGCCGAACGATGGGACATGTCCGGGCGGGCCTGGATCAGGGACATGGCACCCGTCGCTGCGGAATAAGCGTTTCGACGTTCCGCTTTCCCTGTAACCTCTGGTCCTTCCGAGAGTGACAACGAGGAGTGCTCCGAAGGCATGGCGAGGCGGAAGCGCATCCTGACGGCCACCATGCCGGACGGCTACGTCAAGACGATCGGACCGACCTCGGCGCCCTTCACGCATTACTGGCGCATCGTCGCCTATCTGCGCGGCGGGAAGACCGAAGTCTTCTGGGGTCATGAAAAATCGCTGCGGGAGGCGAACGGCAAACGGACGGCGGCCGAGGATGCCGCCCGCCAGCGCCGCTGGGAACGCTACGATTTCGAGGTGGTGGAGCTTGTCGAAGAATAGGCGGCGTCCGTAGCCGCCTGCCTCATCCCCCGCTAAGAGCGAAGTCCGTTCTTTGCTGGGGAAAGATAGATGCGCGATTTCAGTCGCAGGAGCGTTCTGGCTGGCAGCACCGCGGCAATGGCGGTTGCCGCTTTTCCCCATCGGGCCATGGCGGCCGATGCCGCGCCGGGCGACGCTGCCGCGCAGGCTCTGCTGGACGGCATCATCGAGCGGCTGCTCGTCGAATATCCCGAAAATGCCACCTACATGGGCAACGATACGGGCCGGCGGGCAGCGCTGCGTTCGCGACTGACCGATCGATCCCTCACCGCCGAGCATCGTCGCAAGGGATGGGCGACCGAAACCCTCGGAAAACTCCATGCGCTCGACCGCGCCAAGCTCTCCGATGGTGTCGGCCTCACCGTCGATGTCGCGATCGAGGCGTTCGGGACGGCCGTAGCCGGTTGGCGCTTCCCCTATGGCGACATGGCCGTGCTCAACGGTCAGAACAACTTCCGCAACACGCCCTATACGGTGACCCAGCTTGGTGGCGCCTTCGTCGATATTCCGGACTTCCTCGACAGCAAGCAGCCCGTCGCCAATGCCGCGGACGCGGATGCCTATCTGTCGCGGATCGAGGATTATGCCGGCGAGCTTTCCGCCGAAGCCGAGCGGATCGATCAGGAGCGGGCGGCCGGCGTCGTTCCGCCCAATTTCATCCTCGACATCGTTCTCGGGCAGCTGAACGGGGCACGCGCGGCGCCTGTAGATCAATGGGAGGCGGTGAACGCGCTTCGCCGCAAGGCCGAGGCCTCGGGTCTGCCGGCGCGTTTCGCCGATCAGGCCAGGTCGCTCTGTGCCGCCAAGGTGGCGCCCGCGCTCGACCGGCAGGTCAAGGCGCTCACCGCGTCGCGCCAGATCGCGACATCCGATGCCGGCGTATGGAAGCTGCCCGACGGCGAGGATTATTATGCCTGGACACTGAGAGCCGGCACCACCACGACCAGGAGCGCGGAGGACATGCACGCGCTGGGGCTGGAGCAGAATGGCAAGATCCAGGCCGAGATGGACGTGCTGCTCAAGGCGCAGGGTTTGACCAAGGGCACGGTGGGCGAGCGGATGACCGCGCTCGGCAAGCGTCCCGACCTGTTGTTCAGCAACGACGATGCCGGCCGCGCCCAACTGCTCGCCTATCTGAACGGCCGCATCGCCGACATCCGCACGCGCCTGCCGCGCGCCTTCGCGACGCTGGTGAAGGGCAATCTCGTCATCAAGCGTGTGCCGCCCTCGATTCAGGATGGCGCACCGCTCGGCTACGCGGCCGCCGGCTCGATCGACGGCAGCGTGCCCGGCAATTACTACATCAACCTCAAGGATACGAGCGTCTGGCCGCGCTTCTCGCTGCCGACGCTCTGCTATCACGAGGGCATACCGGGCCACGTCTGGCAGGGCGAATATGCCAACCGGCTACCGCTGCTGCGCGCCTATCTCGCCTTCAACGCCTATTCCGAAGGCTGGGCGCTATACGCGGAACAGCTCGGCGACGAGCTCGGTGCCTATGACGGCGATCCGCTCGGCAAGCTCGGTTATCTCCAGTCGATCGGCTACCGTGCCTGCCGGCTCGTCGTCGATACAGGCATCCACGCCAAGCGATGGACCTACGCGCAGGCGGTGAGCTGGATGATCGCCAATACCGGATCGACCGCCGGCGAGATCCAGAGCGAGGTCGCACGCTATTGCGTGATGCCGGGGCAGGCCTGCGGATACAAGATGGGCCACAACCAGATCAACATGCTGCGGCTGAAGGCGCAGGCGGAACTCGGACACCGGTTCGATCTCAGGCGCTTCGACGACGCGATGGTCCTTTCCGGCAACGTGCCGCTCACGCTGCTGGAGGGGATCGCGCAACGCTATATCGATGCCGCACGGGCGTGATCGCGGCCGGGACGATTCTCGCTCGTGCGATTGCCGCCCGGATGTCCGGCGGGCCCCCGGTCAGGCGCCTGTCCAGGTAGGCGGGCGCTTTTCGGCGAAGGCGGCCGTCCCCTCGATGGCGTCTCGAGACGCGAGCATCGCCTTCATCGCGGGGAATTCCCAGCCGCCGAGGATGCCGTCCTCGATCGGCGTCGAAAGGCCGCGCAGAACGGCCTCCTTCGTTGCCCGGACGGACATCGGGCTGCACGCGAGGATCTCGTTCGCCCATCGTTTTGCCGCGTCGAGGACGTTGCCTTCCGCGACCTCGTTGACGATCCCGAGATCGAATGCTTCGCGGGCGCCCAGGCGACGGCCCGTGAGCAGCATCCCCATCGCTCGCTTGAGGCCGATATCGTGGGGCAGGCGCTGGATGCCGCCGGCGAGGGCTGCCAGGCCGACGCGCGGCTCGGGCAGAGCGAACACCGCGTTGGACGATGCGATGGCGATGTCGCACGCGAGAACGATCTCGAAGCCGCCGCCCATCGCGATGCCGTTGACCGCGGCGATGACCGGCTTGGTCAGATCAAGC
>BACX01000490.1 GCA_000333335.1 Sphingomonas-like bacterium B12
GATCTCGGCGATGGCGTTGCGCAGCGCCTCCGGTCCGCTGGACGGATCGAAGGTGCAGTCAATCTCGGCGGTGGTCGCGCCGAAATAGGCTTTGAGCGTCGCCCAGTCGGTCGACGACAGCACCGGCGAATCCAGTACCAGCACGCTCGACTGGACCAGCCCGGTGTCGAGGATGTTCGCGAGATTTCCGAAGCGCGTCGACAGGCTCATCACGCGCGTCTCGCGCAGGCTGTCGATCGGCGGGTTGGTCACCTGGCTGAAGTTCTGGCGGAAGAACTGGCTGATGACGCGCGGCTTGTCCGAGATGACGGCGAGCGGCGTGTCGTCGCCCATCGATCCGATCGCCTCCTTGGCGTCCTCGACGGCGGGCGCGAGGATCAACTCCATGTCCTCCAGCGTCTGCCCGGCGGCGACCTGGCGACGGATCAGCTCGGCCCGGTCGAAGCGGGCGACATGGTCGCCCTCCGGCACGTCGAGGTCGGCGAGCTTGCGGAAGCCCTTCACATAGTCGCCGAAGGGATGCTCGGCGGCGAGCCGGTCCTTCAGCTCGATGTCGCCGAACAGCTTGCCCTCGTCGAGATCGACCGCGAGCATCATGCCCGGCCCGATCCGGCCCTTGGCGATGATCGTGCTTTCCGGCACCACCACCATGCCCGTCTCCGATCCGACGATCAGCAGGTTGTCGGCGGTGAGCGTGGTGCGCAGCGGGCGCAGCGCGTTGCGATCGACGCCGGCCACCACCCAGCGCCCGTCCGTCATGGCGAGCGCGGCGGGGCCGTCCCACGGCTCCATCACCGAGGCGTAATAGGCGTACATGTCCCGATGCTCGGGCTTCATGTCGGTCGAGTTCTGCCACGCCTCCGGTACCAGCATCAGCTTGGCGGTGGGCGCGTCGCGGCCGGCGCGCACGATCGCCTCGTACACGGCATCGAGCGCGGCGGTGTCCGAAGCGCCGGCCGGGATCAGCGGCTTGATGTCTTCGGAATGTTCGCCGAAGGCGATCGCCGCCATCTTGATCTCGTGGCTCTTCATCCAGTTCTTGTTGCCGCGGATAGTGTTGATCTCGCCGTTATGGGCGAGCGTGCGGAACGGCTGGGCCAGCCACCATTGCGGGAAGGTGTTGGTCGAATAACGCTGGTGGAAGATCGCGAAGCGGCTGACGAAGCGCTCGTCCATCAGGTCCGGATAGAAGACCGACAGCTCCTCGGCGAGGAACAGCCCCTTGTAGATGATCGATCGGCACGACAGCGAGCAGACGTAGAAGCCGTTGATCTGCGCCTCGATCACCTTGCGCTCGATCCGGCGGCGGATGAGATAGAGGTTCTTCTCGAACTCGGCGGCGTCCATCGTCTCCGGGGCGGGGCCCTGGATCATGATCTGCTCGATCTCGGGGCGCGTCTGCAGCGCCTTCTCGCCGATCACCGAAACGTCGACCGGCACCTGCCGCCAGCCGTAGATGGTGTAGCCGAAATCGATGATCTCGCTCTCGACGATGGTGCGGCAGGCCTCCTGCGCGCCCAGATCGGTGCGCGGCAGGAAGATCATGCCGACGGCGAGGCGGCCGGCGCCGGGCTTGTGGCCGCCATTCTCGATCGCGTCGTCGAAGAAGTGGACGGGCAGCTCGACGTTGATGCCGGCACCATCGCCGGTCTTGCCGTCGGCATCGACGGCGCCGCGGTGCCACACCGCCTTCAGCGCGTCGATCGCGGCGGAGACGACGCGGCGCGAGGGCTGCCCGTCGGTCGCGGCGACGAGGCCGACGCCGCAGGCATCGCCCTCGAACTCGGGGCGATACATGCCGTGCTCGGCGAGGCGGGCATGTTCGGGGGTCAGGTGATCGTAGGACATCGGCGCCATCCTATCGGGCGTTGGGCGAGCGGAGCTTCGCCTTGTCTTCGGGGTGCTGCTTGAACCAGTCGGCAATGATCTGCTGCAGCTCGACGCGCATCGATTCCTGCTGCGGCTTCACCGCCGCGAACATGATCGGCATGATCTCGCCCATCATGTTGGGCATCTCGGCGCGAAACTTCGTCATTGCCGGATCGTGCATCAGGGTGGTCAGGCGTTTCAGCTCATCGACCGAGAAGTGACGCGCATAGACCGTCGCCATCTGGTCGATCACCTGCGGCGTCAGCATGGAATCCATCGACGCCATGTGGGCCTGAAGCGCTGCGGTCATCTTGTCCTGCAGACCCGCCGGCATCTTGTCGGCGAACATCTGGCGGAACTGCACGCCCATCGCCTCGGCCATGCGGGGCATCATCGCGCGCATCTGTCCCTGAATGTCCGTCGCGGTCATCAGGTCGCGTGCGGCGGAGAGCGTCGCCGGATCGGGCGCGCCCGGTGCCTGCGCCAAGATAGGGGTGGCGACCAGCGCCATCGCGAGGATCGTCGCGCGCATCACGCCGCCACCGTCTCGGCCGGCTTCGCGGCCTTCGCCTTGTCCTTGAGCCAGGCGTGCATCCGCTCCGACACGTCGCGGCCGTCGCGGACCCCCCACACCACCAGCGAGGCGCCGCGCACGATGTCGCCCGCCGCGAAGACGCCCGGCAGCGAGGTCTGCATCGTCTTGTGATCGACGCGCAGCGTGCCCCAGCGGGTGACGGAAAGCTCCGGCGCGCCGAACATCTGCGGCAGATCCTCGGGATCGAAGCCCAAAGCCTGGATAACGAGATCGGCGTCGAGACGGAACTCGCTGCCCGGATCGGCCTCCGGCGCGCGGCGGCCCGAGGCGTCCGGCGCACCGAGACGCATCCGCGAGGCGCGCACGCCGCTCACCTTGGCATCGCCGTCGAAGGCGTCCGGCGCGGAGAGCCAGACGAATTCGACGCCTTCCTCCTCCGCGTTCGCCACCTCGCGCTGCGAACCCGGCATGTTGGCGCGGTCGCGGCGGTAGAGGCACTTCACCGACTTGGCACCCTGGCGGATCGCGGTGCGCACGCAGTCCATCGCGGTATCGCCGCCGCCGACCACGACGACGTTCTTGCCCGCCGCGTTGAGCGCGCCGGTCTCGAAGTCCGGCACCGCATCGCCGAAGCCGACGCGGTTGGAGGCGATCAGGTAATCGAGCGCCTTCACCACGCCGCCCGCGCCGACGCCGGGCGCCTTGATCGCGCGCGCCTTGTAGACGCCGGTGGCGATCAGCAGCGCGTCGTGCTTCTGGCGCAGCTCGGCGAGCGTCGCGTCCTTGCCGACCTCGAAGCTCAGGTGGAAGCGGATGCCACTGTCGCGCAGCCGCTCGAAGCGGCGGGTGACCACCTCCTTCTCCAGCTTGAAGCCGGGGATGCCGTAGACGAGCAGCCCGCCGGCGCGATCGTGCCGGTCGTAGACGTGCACGTCATAGCCATGGCCGCGCAGATATTCGGCCGCCGTCAGCCCCGCCGGGCCGGCGCCGATGATGCCCACGGACTGGCCGGAGCGATCGCGCACTGGCACGATCGGCTCGACCCAGCCTTCCTTCCAAGCGGTGTCGGTGATGAACTTCTCGATGGAGCCGATGGTGACGGCGCCGTGGCCGGAAAATTCGATGACGCAATTGCCTTCGCACAGACGATCCTGCGGGCAGATGCGGCCACAGATCTCGGGCATGGTCGAGGTGGCGGCGGAGAGCTCATAGGCTTCGCGCAGGCGGCCCTCGGCGGTCAGGCGCAGCCAGTCCGGGATGTGGTTGTGCAGCGGGCAGTGGGTCGAGCAGTACGGCACGCCGCATTGCGAGCAGCGCCCGGCCTGCTCCTCGGCCTTGGCGACAAGATAGGCCTTGGTGATCTCGGCGAAGTCCTCGGCGCGCACTTCGGGCGCACGCTTTTCGGGATAGGCCTGGCCCGTCCCTACGAACTTCAGCATCGGATTCTCGGCAGCCATCACGTCCTCCACTCGGAAGGACGCGAAAGCATAGATTCAGGGATGAGTCACGACAGGATTCGGCGATAAGTCAGTATAGCTGACATGATTATGCGGTCGATTTCAGTGATTGGGCGAAACTATGCGCCGGAAAGATGATGATAGGTCCGAAACGGCCTTAATGCATCGTCAGCCACGCCAGCGCACCGGCGCCGGCGACGATACGATACCAGGCGAACGGCCCGAAGCCGTGCTTGGTCACGATGCCGACGAATGCCTTCACCACCACCAAGGCGACGAGAAAGGAGACGACGAAGCCGATCGCGATCTCGCCCGCGCCGACATGGACGACGCCCGGCGCCAGCGGCACGGGCTTCTTGGCGAGTTCGACCACCGTCGCGCCCAGCATCGTCGGGATGGCGAGGAAGAAGCTGAACTCGGCCGCCGTCCGCCGCTCGACGCCCAGCGACAGCGCGCCCATGATCGTCGCGCCCGATCGGCTGACGCCGGGGATCATAGCGAGGCACTGGACGATGCCGATGCCGAGCGTGGTCCCGGCCGGCACGTCCGCCACGCCGGATATGGTCTGCCGCTTGGCGAGGCGCTCGATGATCAGGATGGCGATGCCGCCGACGATCAGCGCGACGCAGACCAGCTTGGGCTTGGAGAGCAGGGCCTCGATCTTCTTGTGGAGCGCGAGGCCGATCACGGCGGCGGGCAGGAAGGCGAGCAGGATGTTGCGCACGAAGCGGATCGATTCGGGCCGCTTGGCGGTCAGGCCCATCAGCACCGCCCAGAAGGTCCGCCAGTAGAGCACCACGATCGCCAGGATCGCGCCGAGTTGGATGACGATGTCGAAGGTCGCCCAGGCGGTATCGTCATAGCCGAGCAGCGCGCCCGCCAGGATCAGGTGGCCGGTCGACGAGACGGGCAGGAATTCGGTGAGGCCCTCGACGATGCCGAGGACGATGGGTTGCAGGATCATCATGCGCGCCTGTCTTCCCTATCGCGGCGCACAAGGGAAGGGGAGGTGCGGGTTAATTCTTGCCAATGTGGCGGAGCACATCCTCTCCCCTGACGGGGGAGGATGTGAAACGTCAGCCCGCCTTGCGCTCGGCCCCGAAGCGGCCCTGACGGCGGTAGCGCACCAGCCACGACGGCGCGACCGCGCCCAGCGGCGTCGGCGTCACGCCGAGCGTGGCGAGGCCCTCGGCACCCGGCGTCACGACATTGTCGTGCTTCAGCATCCGCCACTGATCCTTGGTGATCGGCGCGCCGGGCAGGAAGCCGAAGCTGGCGATCAGGCCGGACAGCGAATCAGGCAGTTCGAGGAAGGTCGGCGTCGCGCCGATCATCGTGGCGGTGCGGCGGATCAGCTCGCCCATGGTCAGCACCTCCGGCCCGCCCAGCTCGAACGTGCGGCCGGCGAAGGCCTCGCCGTCGAGCGCCGCGGCAGCGATCGCCTTGGCGATGTCGGCCACGAACACCGGCTGGAACTTCGTGCCCGCGCTCATGATCGGCACCGCCGGCGCGGACTGGATCATGCCGGCGAAGCGGTTGATGAAATGATCCTCCGACCCGAAGATGATCGAGGGGCGGAGGATGGTGGCACCAGCGAAGGCTTCGCGCACGGCTGCCTCGCCCTCGCCCTTGGTGCGGGCATAGGGCACGGCCGATCCGGCATCCGCGCCGATCGCCGAGACATGGACCAGCGCGCCGGCACCTGCCGCCTTGGCGGCCTCCGCGATATTGCGCGCGCCGTCGACATGCACACCCTGCAGGTTGCCCGCGAGCAGGCCGACGAGGTTGATCACCACGTCGCTGCCCTGCACCGCGCGATCGACGGTCTGGCGCTTGGTCACGTCGGCGGCGATGAACTGCGTCTGGCCGAGGCCGCCCAGCGGCTTCACGAAGAAAGCGCGCTTGGGATCGCGCTCGACGATCCGCACCCGCGCGCCGCGCTGCAGCAGCGCCTGCGCGACATAGCGCCCCAGGAACCCGCCGCCGCCGAACACCGTCACCAGCCGAGTCATCGTACTACCCTCATTCTTGCGCGAACCGTTCTGCGAGCCGCATTGCCTTCCCGCGCCTGCGAAAACAAGGCTTCGCAAAAAAGAGTGAGCGATGGGCGTTGACAACCCTCCGCACCCGCCGCTAGAGGCCGCCGCCTACCCCGTGCCCAGATGGCGGAATTGGTAGACGCACCAGCTTCAGGTGCTGGCGATCGCAAGGTCGTGGAGGTTCGAGTCCTCTTCTGGGCACCAGGTCCCCCTTTTCAGGGGGACCCAGAACATCCCCAAATCTTGAAAAAAGCCCGGATTTCTGCCATAAACTGGCTCAGGAAATCCGAGGCTGTGCCAAGCGATCCCACGCGGCCGTTGGCACGATTGTTGGTATTTCCGGCGTTCAAAATCGGAGGTACCAACATGCCCCTGACTGCCTCGATCGTCCGAGATGCCAAGGGACGAGACAAGCCTTACAAGGTCAGCGATGCTGGCGGTCTCTATATGTTCGTCCAGCCGTCCGGGCAGCGATACTGGAGGCTGGCCTACCGATGGGCCGGCAAGCAGAGAACAATGGCGCTCGGTGTTTACCCGGCGATCAGCCTGGCCGACGCGCGGAAGGAAAGGGATTTGGTTCGCAGGCTCCTTGCCGAGGGTCGCGATCCCGTAGCTCTCGCTCGCGAGGAGGCCGCCGCCGCGCGCCTTGCTGAGATGGCAACATTCAAAGCAGTGGCAGATGAGTTTCTGGCCAAGTGCGAAAGGGAGGGGCGGGCGGCGATCACCCTTTCCAAGCAACGCTGGCTACTGACGTTCGCTCATCCGAAGCTCGGCCCTCGTCCGATCCATCAAATCACGGCGCACGACGTCTACGACGTCCTCCGAAAGGTCGAAGCCAAGGGGCATTATGAGACGGCGAGACGGCTCCGCGGGCTGTGCGGTCAGGTGTTCCGCTATGCGGTGGCGACCGGACGAACCGATCGAGACGTATGTGCGGATCTGCGCGGCGCGATCACCGTCCCCAAGGTGAAGCATCTTGCCGCGCTCACCAATCCGGCGGAAGTCGGAGATCTTCTCGCTGCCATCGACGGCTTCAGTGGGTATCGCGTTACTCACGCGGCTCTACGTCTGGCCCCTCATGTCTTTACGCGTCCAGGCGAGCTCCGTCAGGCGGAATGGAGCGAGATCGATCTTGAGGCGCGGGTATGGACCATCCCGGCCGAAAAGATGAAGATGCGCCGCCCACTGAGCGTTCCCCTCTCCCGGCAGGCGGTGGCCATCCTGGAAGAGGTCGCCCCCGTGACGCTTGGCAGTCGTTTCGTCTTTCCCTGCCAGGGCAAGCGCGACAAGCCGATGTGCGAAAATACGCTCAACCTCGCCCTGCAACGGCTTGGCTTCGGCGGGGGCCGTATGACCGCGCACGGCTTTCGGGCGATGGCGAGCACGCTGCTCAACGAGACCGGAAAGTGGAACCCGGATGCTATCGAACGTCAGCTCGGTCACGTGGATGCCAACAGCGTGCGGCGCGTTTACGCGCGCGGCGAATATTGGGATGAGCGGGTAAGAATGATGCAGGCTTGGTCTGATCAGCTGGATGCGCTGCGCGCGGCATCGTTCGATAGGACGAGGCGAAAGCTGGCGGCCTAGGTGATGCCCGAGTCAGTTGTGACCCAGCTTGGCCGCTCGACGATCACCAGCTTCCGCGATGGCGGCAAGGGCATCGTCGCCGATCGCAGTTAGGTGCAAGCGCGCTTCGCGTGACGGCCAACGTCCATAGTGCGATGAGTTCCGCTATTCGCGATGCTCACAGTATAACCGCCCGCGTCGCGGCCCGGCTCCCGGCACGATTGCGCCGGGCCGGGCGCGCATCTTGATGGCCGTATGACTCTGTGATTTGTCAGCTCGGGCCGAACAACGGAGTTGGCTCATGATCCGGTCGTCGGATGACATTATCGCGAGGCAACAGCACGAGCACATAGCCGGGCAGCTGGGGATCTCGCACGACGTGCTTGATCTGCATATGTACCGGATTATCGATGCGGGCCTTGGCTTTGATCCGCCGCGCTGGAGGATATTGTGGGATGGCGATGCGCCTGAAGGCGTTCGTACGATGGGCGAGGGGGATCATCGCTGGTCGGAAATTGTCGAAATGGCCGGAGAAGGATCCGGTCGGTCGCACATCGATGGATGAGGCGGAGAAGCTGCGCCTCTATGAACGGTCTTATGTCGCATCGATGCTCGCCATCCCTGCCGAACTTCTCGATCGCTATCCCTATCGCGTCGAGAATGCCTTCGGCCTCGGCGGATCAATGCCGGTGTGGCGGGTAGTGTGGCTGCGGAACCCGCCGCCCGGCGTCGATGCTCAATGGGAGGTTGATGCCGCCTGGACCGATATTCCCTCTTTGTTTCACGACCTGGGAGCTTGCGCGACTGGCCCCTAAGCAAAAATCCGGTACTAGCGGATTCCTGCCGTGGTCGTGGCCGCCAATCTGAACATCGCGGCAGCTTCGACAAATCCGGAGCCCTTGCGGGCCCGTTCGGCCAGCTGCACTGAGTTTCACATCGTGGGCCAGTCTGAGTAGCCCACAGAGCCGCCTCCGTACCAATACTGCTTCGGCGCCTCCGCCAGCGGCGCGCCTGTGCGCAGGCGATCGACAAGGTCGGGATTGGCGATGAACGGCCGCCCCATGCTGAACAGGTCGGCATCACCCTTGGCCAGGACCTCCTCCGCCAAATCGAGCGTGTACTGGTTGTTGGCGATGTACGCGCCTCTGAACCGCTTGCGCAGCGCCGGGAAATTGACGTCGGGCGCGTCTCGCGTCTGCTGCGTTACGCCCTCAATGTCGTGAATGTAGAGCAGCCCGCGGGCTGACAGCGCGTCGACATAGTTGCCGTAGGTTTCCATGACCGTGCTATCGAGAGGCGTTTCGCCCGGCATCGTCGTCGCTGGCGAAAGGCGAACGCCGACCCGCTCCGGGCCCCACACGCTGAGGACGGCGTCGATCGCCTCGAGCGGGAACCGTAGGCGGTTCTCGATCGAGCCGCCATAACAATCCGATCGCTTGTTCGTGCTGTCGCGCACGAATTGCTCCAGCAAATAATTGTTGGCGGAATGCACCTCCACGCCATCGAAACCGGCCGCCTTCGCGTTGAGGGCGGCGCGGCGATAATCTTCTACGATCGGAGGAATCTCGTCGGTCTCCAACGCACGCGGGGTGACGTGATCCTTCATGCCGTCCTTGGTGAAGGCCTGTCCGATCGGTCTGATTGCGGATGGTGCGACCGGGAGCGCCCCGCCCTGAAGATCGGGATGCGAGATACGGCCGGTGTGCCAAAGCTGAAGGAAGAACAGGCCGCCGCGGTCATGGACGGCCTGCACGGTAGGTCGCCAGGCATCGACCTGCTCGTCCGACCAGATGCCGGGCGTCAGCGCATACCCAACCGCTTGCGGTGAGATGTTAGTCGCCTCACTGATAATGAGGCCGGCGCCCGCACGTTGCCCATAATAATCTGCGGCGAATTTCGGCGGCACACCACGGTCATTCGAACGACTGCGCGTGAGCGGCGCCATGACGATGCGGTTCTTGAGGGCATGTCCGCCAAGGGTCGTGGGTTGTAGCACGGGAGAGGACAAGCGATCAGGCATATGATAACCTTCGGGTGAGGATGAGCTGGATCAGGCGCTGAACGGACAAGCTCCGAGAACGGTCCGCCGCTTATCCCATTGCCGATCAGCAGTCCTTCTAGGCTTTCCTTGGGGCCTAGTTTCACCGCGATATGGCTATAACCGGACCTGGCCGATAGGAGACAGTCGCCTTTCGGGACGCGCCCCAGCACCCCGGACGTTCAGCATCGCCGAGTTCCGATTTTGTTCTTTCCTACATAGTGCCAGATAGGTTAGCAGGTGATTCGAAGGAGTCGCTCGATGCACGTCGATCCTACCCCGCTAACGGCTGTCGCCGCGCTGCTCACAAATCTATCTGGCCTCATCTGGTCGATCCGGTGTCAATCGGCGTCCAAAGGGGACCCCCTATAGGCGTGCAAAAGGGACCCCTTTGAGGAGTGAGTGGCGGTTGTCCCGGTAGTCCATAGGAGGGGCCCACGGCCGGCGCCGCGCGCCGCCACGAGCGCAGGCGGTGACGGCCGTGGGAGGTCCCTGTGGACCCACCGGGTCAACCGCCGGGATGGGGGTCCGGGGGAAGGGTTTTTCAGCTCCGGTTCTTGAAGCGCCAGCTGTCGTTGCCGGTTTCGACGATGTCGCAATGGTGGGTAATGCGGTCGAGCAGCGCGGTCGTCATCTTGGGGTCGCCGAAGACGGTCGGCCACTCGCCAAAGGCGAGGTTGGTGGTGACGACGACCGAGGTGCGTTCGTAGAGCTTGCTGACGAGATGGAAGAGCAGCTGGCCGCCTGAGCGGGCAAAAGGCAGGTATCCAAGCTCGTCGAGCACCACGAGGTCGAGGCGGGCGAGCTGGGCGGCGAGCGCCCCGCCTTTGCCGAGACGGCTCTCTTCCTCGAGGCGGTTCACCAGGTCGACGGTGTTGAAATAGCGGCCCCTGGCGCCGGCACGCACGACGTTGGCGGTGATGGCTATGGCGAGATGCGTCTTGCCCGTTCCGGTGCCGCCGACCAACACGACATTGCGCTGGCCGGAGAGGAACGACCCGCTATGCAGCGAGCGCACCAGCCCTTCGTTGATGGGCGTGCCGTCAAAGACGAAGGCATCGAGGTCCTTCACCGCCGGCAGCTTTGCCGCCGTCATGCGGTAGCGGATGGACGCGGCATGCCGGTGGGCCGCCTCGGCGCGCAGCAGGTCGGTCAGGATCTCCATGGTTGTGCGCTTGCGCTGCAAGCCCGTGGTGACGGCTTCGTCGAAGGCGCCGGACATGCCTTTGAGCCCGAGGCTGCGCATCGCCTCCATCATCTCATGCCGCTGCATGGAGCCCCCTGAGCTGGTCGTAGCGACCGCAGTCGGCGAGCGGCGGATGCTCCAATTCCAGATCCTCCGAGGTGATGATGGTGAGCGGCCGGGGTGGCTCGCGCCGGCGCGCCAGGATGTTGAGGATGACGTCGTCGCTGACCGTGCCCGCAGCGAGCGCCTCGCGCACAGCGGCCTCGACCAGGTCCAGACCATCGATGAGCACGGCCGCCAGCACGCGCACGAACCGTCTGTCGGCTTCGTCTCCAGCCCCCAGCTTGCGCCGCAGCCGCGCCAGCGCGGGCGGCAGGTCCCAGTCCTGGAAAGGGGCGCCGTTACGCAGGGCGCCGGGCTTGGTCACCAGCACCGGCAGATAATGCCAGGGGTTGTAGACGGTGCGGTCTCGACCGAAGAAACGCGGATGCTCGGCGACGACCTCGCCTTGGCACCGCACTACGATACGGTCGGCATAGGCGCGGACCTGCACCGTGCGCCGCACCGCCTTGGCCATGACGGAATAACGGTTGCGGTCGAAGCTTATCAGGCATGTGCCGCTGACCGAATGCTCGTTTTCGTGGAAGCCATCGAAGGGCGCCAGGATGGGCTGGAGCGCCGGGCGCTCGGCCTCCCACGCCTCGGCGACGGTCCACTCCTTCTGCTCGGGATGGGGGTGTGTCTCGGCCCAGCGTCGGCATTCCGCCTCCAGCCAGCCGTTCAGCTCCTCGATGCTCGCAAAGCGCAGGCGGGGCTGGAAGAAGCGGCCACGCGCCGTCTGCACCTGGTTTTCGACCTGGCCCTTCTCCCAGCCCGCCGCCGGCGAGCAGGCGGTCGGCTCGACCATGTAGTGGGCCGTCATGACGAGGAAGCGGCGGTTGAAAACCCGCTCCTTGCCGGTGAATACCGTCGTCACCGCCGTTTTCATGTTGTCGTAGATGCCGCGTGTCGGCACGCCACCGAAGAATATCGCGCGGCGATCTGGGTGAGACATTAGCGGCGATCAGGATGAGACTCTGAGGCCGTGACGGGATCGAGATTGTCGCGGCGCGACAGGCAATGCAAGCCGAGATTGGAGTTGATCGCCGCTCCGCGACAGGGGTGTCTCAGGTTGATTGTCGCTGGAGAGCGGCACGACGTCGGTAGCTTTCGACGTTCATCTCGAAGATGGTGGCGTGGTGGACGAGGCGATCGACCGCCGCGAGCGTCATGGCGGGGGTGTGGGACAGCGAGGCCAGCCATGATGCCTCGCTGCAGCTGCCGGCGGTCCAGGCGTCGATCGCCAAGGCCAGGGATCTGGTCGCCTCGATGGAGACGGGCGTGGTGACGACGCCGGTCGGCGGCGTCGGTTTGAAGGCCTGACAATCGCCGCGCAGGGGCTTACATCGCGACCGTGACCGACCCGACCAGCACCGATCGCTTCAACGAAGAGAAATCCGTCTATACCGTCCGCGGATCGGATCAGCCCGACCTCGAAACCGGCGTGGCGGCGATCCGTAATGTGCTGAAGACGCTGCCGATCCGCCCCGGCGTCTATCGT
>BACX01000489.1 GCA_000333335.1 Sphingomonas-like bacterium B12
GCGCGGCGCGAACTGGTTGCGGACGGCGTTCTGACCGGCTGGTTGCTCGACAGTGCGTCGGCCCGCCAGTTGGGCCTGCGACCCACCGGGAACGCCCAGCGCGGCATCGGCGGGCCGCCGGGGGTGGGCACCTCCAACTTCTATATGGAAGCGGGCGCGCTCTCGCCGGCCGAACTGATGAAGGACGTGAAGCGCGGCCTCTACGTGACCGAGTTGATCGGGCAGGGCGTGAACCCCGTAACCGGCGATTATTCGCGCGGTGCCGCCGGTTTTCTGATCGAGGACGGGGAAATCGGCGCGGCCGTTGCCGAGATCACCATCGCAGGCAATCTGCGCGACATGTTCCGTGTTCTCACCCCGGCCAGCGACCTCAGGTTCGAGCGCGCCACCGACGTGCCGACCATTCGCATCGACGGGATGACGGTCGCCGGTGCCTGATCCGCGCCTCGCCGCTGTTGCCGCCGCCGCCGCAGAGGCGGGCGCGTTGGCGCTCGGCAAGGCGAAGGACGGCTTCCGGCGCTGGGAGAAAGCGGGCGGCGAGCCGGTCTGTGAGATCGACCTCGCGGTGGATCACTTCCTGAAGGGGCGACTGGCGGAGATCGATCCCGAGGCCGGCTGGCTTTCCGAGGAAACCGCCGACGACAAGGCGCGGCTGGGTGCGCGGCGCGTGTGGGTGGTCGATCCGATCGACGGCACGCGCGACTATCTGCGCGGGCGGCCCGGCTGGGCGGTGTCGGTCGCTTTGATCGAGGACGGGCGTCCGCTGCTCGGCGTGCTCGATGCCCCGGCGCGCGGTGAGGTTTGGACGGCGCAGGCGGGCGAGGGGGCGTGGCGCAACGGCGCGGCCATTCGTGTCGCCCCGCGCGATAAGGTCACCGGCGCGCGTGTGCCGGCCGACCAGTTGCCGCGTCGCGACGCCGATCTCGTGGCCGTGCCCAAGCCCAATTCGATCGCGCTGCGCATCGCAATGGTCGCGGCGGGCGAGGCCGATCTGGTCGCGACTCTGCGCTGGGGCCATGAATGGGACATCGCCGCCGCCGTGCTGATCGCGGCGGAGGCTGGCGCAACGGTGACTGATGCGCTGGGCGTGCCGTTGGCCTTCAACACGGTCAGCGCCGAGGCGTTCGGCGTGCTGGTGACGCCGCCCGGCATCCACCACGCCACCGTCCAGCGCCTCGCCGCCTACGCTGCCATTGCGGAGCGTGTCGGCGCGCGCTGATCCGCGCGTTTTGGCTTTCGTCAAGCGCAATCGTGGCTTTTGCGGCGCTGCAGCGGCACCAATCGTCGCGTTCGTCGTTATCCCTTCCATCAAGGACTTTCGATCCACTGGCCTGCCGATCGCGTGATCGGCGGCTTGGGTGGATTCGTGTCGGGAGGAAAGGGATTCATGATCCGCTCGTCTTCGGCCCTGCTATTCGTGGCCTCTTCTTTGCTGGCGACCGCCGCGCCCACCATGGCGACCGCGCAACCCGCGCCTGCCATTGCCGATCCGGTGACCGACGGTAGCGCGACCGAACTCACCGCCGCCGATGCCGATACGCTGAAGCCCGGCCAGTATCTCTGGCATCCGGAGCTCGGCGGCGACGGCAAAGTGCAGATGGTGGTCGATCTGATGCGGCAGGTCGCCTTCGTCTATCGCGGCGATACGCTGATCGGTCTGACCACCGTTTCGACCGGGCGGGACGGCTATGACACGCCGCTCGGCACCTACCCGATCCTGCAGAAGCAGGTCGATCACCGCTCCAATCTCTATAATTCCGCGCCGATGCCTTACATGCAGCGGTTGACCTGGGACGGCGTGGCGCTCCATGCGGGCGGCGTGCCGGGCTATCGCAGCTCGCACGGTTGCGTGCACCTGCCCGATGCCTTCGCCAAGGCGCTCTTCGACGAGACGGCACTGGGCGGCGAGGTGGCGATCACCGAGAACGGCACGACGATGGCCGATGCGCTGCCGGTCGTGCAGGATACGACACCCGCCGACCCGAACGCGCCGACGCTGGACGACGGCGAGCAGACGCCCGCCGTGGTGGCGAGCAACGCGCCTTAACCGCCCGAGCGGCGTTCCAGCGCTTTTGCGCCCTCGTCGACGAGGCTCTTGAGGATGTCCGCCAGCGGCTCCTCTTTCGTCACCATGCCGACAGACTGGCCGGCCATGACCGAGCCATGCTCGACATCGCCGTCGATCACCGCGCGACGCAGCGCGCCGGCCCAGTAATGCTCGATCTGGAGCTGCGCCTCCATCATCTCGACCTTGCCGTCATCGAGGAGTTGGGCGACTTCGCGCTGCTTGGCGGTGAACAGCTCGCCGGCCGCATTCTTGAGCGCGCGCACCGGGATCACCGGCAGACGCGGGTCGATCTGCACCGAGGCGGTGGCGTCGCGGGCCGAGGCGCGAATGAACGCCTTCTTGAAGTTCGGGTGCGCGATGCACTCGGTCGCGCAGACGAAACGGGTGCCGAGCTGGACGCCGGCCGCCCCCATCTCCAGATAGCCGGCCATCGCCTCGCCTCGCCCGATGCCGCCCGCCACGAAGACGGGCAGTTCGCTGGCCACCGCCGGCAGGATCTCCTGCGCCAGCACGCTGGTCGAAACCGGGCCGATATGGCCGCCGGCCTCCATCCCCTCGATCACCAGCGCGTCTACGCCAGAGCGGATCAGCTTCTTGGCGAAGGCCAGCGTCGGCGGGAAGCAGATCACCTTGGCGCCCGAGCCCTTGATCCGCTCGATCGCGCCGCCCGGCGGCAGACCGCCCGCCAGCACGACGTGGCCGACACCGTGCTTCGCGCAGACGTCGATCAGCTCGTTGAGCATCGGGTGCATGGTAATCAGATTGACGCCGAACGGCCTGGTCGTCAGCGCCTTGGTCGCCGCGATCTCGGCATCGAGCAGTTCGGGCGTCATCGCCCCGCAGGCGATCACGCCGAAGCCGCCGGCGTTCGACATGGCGGAGACGAGATTGCGCTCGGAAACCCACGACATCGCACCTGCCATGATGGCGACCTCGCTGCCGAGGAAATCGGTGCCGCGCTTCATCAGGCGGGCAAGGCGATCGTGGCCGATCGAGGCGGTGGGCGCGGTGGCTTCGAGGGTGGTCATGGGGGCGCTGTAGCAGGGGGAGGGTGGCGGCGTCACCCTTCTGCCTTAGCTCTCTTCCGCGAAAGCGGGAGAGAGCTAGAGGATCAGGCAGCATCCTCCGCGTCCAGCCCGTAGGCCGTGTGCAGTACGCGCACCGCGAGCTCGGTGTAATCCTGGTGGATCAGCACGCTCACCTTGATCTCGGACGTGGTGATCGCCTGGATGTTGATGCCGCGCGCCGCCAGCGCCTCGAACATCGTCGCCGCGACGCCTGCGTGGCTGCGCATCCCGACGCCCACCACCGAGATCTTGCAGACCTCCGTATCGGGCACCAGCTTCTCGTAGCCGATCGTCTCGCGCGCCTTTTCCAGCACGTCGAGCGAGCGGGCCAGCTCGGCGCCCGGCACGGTGAAGGTGACGTCGGTGGAGCCGGTGCCGTGCGCGACGTTCTGCACGATCATGTCGACGTTGATGCTCGCCTCGGCCAGCGGGTTGAAGATCGAGGCCACCGCGCCGGGGCGATCGGGCACCGCGACGAGCGTGATCTTCGCCTCGTTGCGATCATAGGCGATGCCGGTGATGAGCTGCTGTTCCACTTGGCCTTCTCCGATTTCGTCTTCCCCCACCACGAAGGTGCCGGGGGTGGGCTCGGCGTCCGGGTCTCCGAAGGAAGAGAGCACCTGGACGCGCACCTTCTCCTTCATGGCGAGACCCACCGAGCGGGTCTGGAGCACCTTGGCGCCGACCGACGCCAGCTCCAGCATTTCCTCGTAGGTGATCTTGGGGATTTTCCTTGCACGCGGGACGATCCGGGGATCGGTCGTGTAGACGCCATCGACGTCGGTGTAGATGTCGCAGCGATCGGCCTTCATCGCCGCCGCGACCGCCACCGCCGACGTATCCGAACCGCCACGGCCTAGCGTTGTGACGCGGCCTTCCTCGGTCTGCCCCTGAAAGCCGGGGATCACCGCGACCTCTCCGTTGGCGAGGCTGGCGTTCAAAGCCTCGGTGTCGATCGTCGAGATGCGCGCGGAAGCGTGCGCGTCACTGGTGCGGATCGGCAATTGCCAGCCGAGCCAGCTGCGCGCCGGAACCCCGATCGCCTGCAGCGCGATCGCCAGCAGGCCGCTCGTCACCTGCTCTCCGCTCGCGACCACGACATCATATTCCTTGGTGTCGTAGAGCGGCGAGGCCTCGCGGCAGAAATTGACGAGGCGATCGGTCTCGCCAGACATGGCGGAGACCACCACCGCGACCTGCTCGCCCTTGGCCCACTCGCGTTTCACCTGCCGCGCCACGTTGCGAATACGCTCGATGCCCGCCATCGACGTGCCACCGAACTTCATCACGATACGGGCCATAGGACTGCTCGATTGTTGCGGCAGGAATTGCCTGTGGGAAAGAAAGAGGCGCCCTGTTAGGGGCAAGATATGACCGACGCAACCACGATTACCGGCACCATCGACCCCTCCGAAGCCCAGCATTTCGGCAAGCTCGCCGCCGAGTGGTGGGATCCCAAGGGATCGTCCGCCATGCTCCACAAGCTGAACCCGGTACGGCTGGGTTTCGTGCGCGAGATGGTGGATCAGCATTTCGGCACCGAGCGCACCGAGCGGAGGCCGCTGGCGGGCAAGCGCGCGCTCGATGTCGGCTGCGGCGCGGGGCTGCTCACCGAGCCGCTGGCGCGGATGGGCGCGGCGGCGACGGGTCTGGATGCGGCGCCGGAGAATATCGCGGCGGCGACGCTCCATGCCGAGGGGCAGGGGCTGGCGATCGACTATCGCCACGGCAGCGTCGAGACGCTGGGCGCGGGCGAGACGTTCGATCTGGTCTGCTCGATGGAGGTGGTGGAGCACGTCACCGATCCGGCGGCGTTCGTCGCGGGGCTGGCGAAGGCGCTGGCGCCGGGCGGGCTGATGCTGCTTTCGACGCCGAACCGCACCGCGCTTTCTCGCCTCGCGCTGATCACGGTCGGCGAGGGGATGGGTCAGATCCCCAGGGGCACGCACGACTGGCAGAAATTCCTGACGCCCGACGAGCTGGAGGCGTTGCTCCAGCAGGCCGGGCTCCGGGTGATCGAGACGCGCGGGCTGTCGCTCGATCCGATGAAGGGCTTCGTCCTCTCGAACGATGTGCGGATGGATTATCTGATGGCGGTGGTGGCCGCTTAGGCCGCCACAGCCTCCCGATAGCGCTCCGCCACCTTGCTCTTCGACAGGTTCGGCCCCATCGCGGCGCGCGCCTGCTGCATGGCGTCGAACTGGGCCATGTCGGGGAGCGGCGGGATGGTCACCGTCTCGCGGCGGTCGAAGCCAAGCAGTGCCGCATCGACCAGATCGCCCGCCTCCATCACGAAGCCTTCGGGGAAAGCGTCGACGTCCTTGCCGGACCGCTCCCAGATCTCGGTGCGGGTGGCGCCGGGCAGCACCGCCTGCGTGTAGACGCCCTTGTCGGCAAGCTGCGCGCTCATCGCCTGGCTGAGATTGAGCAGATGTGCCTTGGTGCCGCTGTAGATGCCGTCGAACATCTCGGGCGCCAGCGCCAGCACCGACGCGATGTTGACGATCGCGCCCTCGCCCCGCGCCACGAACGCCTTGGCGGCGGCGGCGGCTAGGCGGGTGGGCGTCGCGATGTTGAGCGTGACGATGCGGGCGATCTCCGCCGGGCCGTTCTCCAGCACGCTGCCGTCGAGCGACATGCCGGCATTGTTGATCAGAATACCGATGTCGCCCTTCGCCAGCCGCGCCTCGATCCTGGCGACATCCGCCTCGGCGGTCAGGTCGGCGGGAATGATCTCGATCGCGACGCCGTTCTCGGCACGCAGTCGCTCGGCCAGCGCCTCCATGCGCGCGGCATCGCGGGCGACGAGGACGAGGCCGTGACCGCGCCTGGCGAGGCGATCCGCATAGACGGCGCCGAGGCCGGTGGACGCTCCGGTGATGAGGGCGGTGCCCTTGGCAATGCTCATGTCATGTCTCCATCTCAACCCGAGTCGTCGGGTGACTTGCGTTTTGATATGAACGTCACTATCATAATGCAATGGACACTGAGAAATTTTGTGAAGGGCCTTGCCCGATCGCCCGTGCGCTGGACCGCGTGGGCGATGCCTGGAGCATGATGATCCTGCGCGATGCCGGCTATGGCTCGACGCGCTTCGATCAGTTCCGCACGTCGCTCGGCATCGCGCCGAACATCCTGACGCGACGGCTGGCGGCGCTGACGGCGGATGGTCTGCTGGAGAAGCGCCGCTATTCGGAGCGGCCTCCGCGCGACGAATATGTGCTGACCGCGAAGGGCCGCGATTTCCTGCCGATCCTCGGCGCGATCGGGGCGTGGGGCGCCAGGCACCATGGCGAGGGCGGCACCACCCGCGCGGTGGATGCGGCAACCGGGGCGCCGGTGGAGGCGGTCGTCGTCGATCGCGCGACGGGGCGACCGCTGGGTACGTTCCCTACGCGACTGGTGCTGCCGGATCAGGCGCCGACGGGCTGAGGCTCCGCTTCGGGATCGACGGTCGGCGCGAGCAGGCGGCCGGCGGTGCCGCGCACGATCAGTAGCAGCACGCTCGCGCCAGCCATCAACAGCGCGTGCAGGCCCCAGAACTGGAAGCCGCTGAGTGTGCCGAGCAGGGTCGCGAGCTTGGCGACGATCAGCCCCGCCAGGAACAGGTTGAGATAGTAGACCGCCAGCATCGTCGATCCGATCGCCTTCGGGCTGGCGCGTGAATAAAGCGCGAGGCCGACCGGGAAGATGTTGGCGAAGCCGACGTCGTTCAGGATGTGGAAGGCAAGGCCCCAGGCGAGGCTCACCTTCTCGCCCGTCGCCGCCTCGTGCAGCGAGGCAAGGGCCAGCACCAGCGGCGCCAGCATCGCGATGATCGATCCGATGGTCAGCTTGGTGATCTCGTCCGGCTCGGTGCGGCGCGTGGCCCACCAGCGCCAGAACACCACCGATCCGGCCATGGTGATGGTCGAGATGATCGCATCGAACGAGATCAGGAAGGTCGCCGGCATCTCCCAGCCGAAGAAACGCAGCTGGTAATGCGCGTCACCCCAGAGCTCGTAGGCGGCGAAGAGCTGCTGGTTGCCGACGGCGGTGAAGGCCAGCACCGGCACGAGCAGGGCCAGCACGACGATGCGCACGCCCTCGCCCTTGACCAGCTTCGGGCGCGGCTCGACGATACCGCCCCGCTTCGCGGCGGGCTCGGCGGGGAGCCAGTGGCGGCCGGAGAGATAGACGATCAGGCCGATCAGCATGCCGACCCCGGCCGCGCCGAAGCCGAAATGCCACGCCACCTTCTGCCCCAGCCAGCCGCACACGATCGGCGCCGCGATCACCGCGATCTGGATGCCGAGCATGTAGATCTGGAAGGCGTCGGCGCGCCGCAGGTCGCCGGGCGCGTAGAGATCGCCCACCTGGGCTGCGATATTGCCCTTGAAGAAGCCGACGCCGATCAGCAGGCAGGCTATCGCCACCACGAAGGTCTGGTCGAAGGTCATGAAGAAATGGCCCGTCGCCATCAGGATCGCGCCGGTCGTCACCGCGCGGGTGCGGCCGATGAAGCGATCGGCGATATAGCCGCCCGCGATCGGCGTCAGGTAGACGAGGCTGCCGTAGAGCGCCGCGATCGCGCCGCCGAGCGTCAGCGGGGTGAGCGGGCCGTAGAGGCTTTCGAGCAGCTCGCGGAAGGGCGCGAAGCCCCAGATCGTCTCGATATGGCCGGGCTGGAACAGCTGTTTCGAGCCGTAGAGCGCGAGCAGGGCGGCCATGCCATAGTAGGAGAAGCGCTCCCACGCTTCGGCGAAGGAGAGGTAGCCAAGGCCCCGTGGATGGCCGAGGAAGGCGCGGTCCGACTGATAATCGAGGGCGGGGGTTTCGGCGGGCTTCGTGCTCATTCCCAGAAATCGACCTTGTCGTAATGCGGCGGCGGGGTGATCACCTCCATCCGTTCCGACAGCATCGGGCGGAAGGAGGGGCGGCTCTTCAGCCCGGCATACCATTGCTTGGTCTGCTCGTGGCCGCGCCAGTCGATCCCGCCGAGATAGTCGGCGACCGAGAGGTGGGCGGCGGCGGCGAGATCGGCGAGGCTCAGCACCGGGCCGCCCAGCCAGCGGCGATGATCGATCAGCCAGTCGATATAATCGAGATGGCCGTTGGCGTTCTTCATCGCCTCGCGCAGGATCTTGGCGTCGGGCGAGGCGCGGTGGACGAGGCGCTTGAGCATCCTCTCCTCCATCAGCGGGCCGACCACCTCGCGATAGAATTTCTCGTCGAACCAGGCGACCAGCCGGCGGATCTCGGCGCGGGCGGAGGCGTCACCGGGGATCATCGGCGCGCGGTCGATCGTCTCCTCGAAATATTCGCAGATCGCCCAGCTGTCGCGCAGGCGAAGCTGCCCCTGCACCATCACCGGCGTGGTGCCGGCGGGGTTCAGGTCGATGAACTCGTCGCGATGCAGCCACGGCGATTCGCGGACCAGCTCGTAGCCCACTCCCTTCTCGCCCAGCATCAGCCGGACCTTGCGGGAAAAGGGGCATAACGGGAATTGGAGGAGCTGCCACATGATCGCCCCTGCTTAGGGGCGCGGGCGCGGTGGGGGAAGTAACAATCCTCCCCCTTGCGGGGGAGGATTCCCGTGATCACTCCGCCGTCAGCGTCGCCATGTCGATGACGAAGCGGTAGCGGACGTCGCCTTTCGCCAGACGATCCCATGCGGCGTTGATGTCCGGCATGGCGACCGTCTCGCAATCGGGCAGCACGTTCATGCGGCCGGCGAAATCGAGCATCTCCTGCGTTTCCGCGATGCCGCCGATCGGCGAGCCCGAAATCTTGCGGCGGCCCATCAGCAGCGGCAGGCTGTTGAAATCGCCCATGTCGCCGATCTGGCCGACGATCACGATCGTGCCTTCGATGTCGAGCAGGGGCAGGTAGGGCTTGATGTCGTGCTTCACCGGCGCCGTGTCGATGATCAGGTCGAAGCCGTTGGCGGCCTCGGCCATCGCTGCCTCGTCGGTGGAGACGAGCAGCGCCTCGGCGCCCAGCGCCAGCGCGTCCTCTTCCTTGTCCGGCGTGCGGCTCATCACGGTGACGTGTGCGCCGAGCGCCACCGCGAACTTCACCGCCATGTGGCCGAGGCCGCCCAGCCCGATCACGCCGACCCGGCTGCCGGGGCCGACGCCCCAGTGGCGCAGCGGCGAATAGGTGGTGATACCCGCGCAGAGCAACGGCGCGACCCGCGCGACGTCGAGGTTTTCCGGCACGCTCAGCACGAATTCCTGGCGCACGACGATATGCTGGGAATAGCCGCCATAGGTCGGGTTGCCGGATGCGCGCTCGCGACCGTTATAGGTGACGGTCACGCCCTCACGGCAGAGCTGCTCCTCGCCGGCGTGGCACTGGTCGCAATGCTGGCAGCTGTCGACGATGCAGCCGACGGCGACCAGATCGCCCACCGCGAAGCGCTCGACATCGCCGCCCACCGCCGAGACGCGGCCGACGATCTCGTGGCCCGGCACCATCGGGTAGATGCTGCCGCCCCAGTCGTCATGCGCCTGGTGGAGATCCGAGTGGCAGACGCCGCAATAGAGGATGTCGATCGCGACGTCGTTGGCGTTGGGCTCGCGCCGCTCGAACGAGAAACCGCCGAGCGGGGAGGTGGCGGACTGCGCCGCATAGCCGATGGTCTGCATGGGAACCCCTTGGTGCTGATTGCCCGCATCATCTGGGGAGCGGCGGCAGGACCGCGAAGCGCGATCCTGCCATATCCTTGCCCGATCCTACTCGAACCGCACTTCGATCGACGGGAGGCCCTCGATCGTGCCGACCACGGTCTCGCCGCGATGGATCGGGCCGACGCCGGACGGCGTTCCGGTGAAGATCAGGTCGCCCGCTTCGAGCGCCACATAGGCGGAAAGCTCCGCGATCAGCGCGTCGATCGGCCAGATCAGGTCGGTCAGTCGGCCCTGCTGGCGCAGCTCTCCATCGATCGTCAGCGTGATCGCGGCATCGGGCGCCGGAAGCCCGCGGGTCAGCGGCGCGACGGGGGCGGAGGCGTCGAAGCCCTTGGCCATGTCCCACGGGCGCGCCAGCTTCTTCGCCACCGCCTGCAGGTCGCGGCGGGTGAGATCGAGGCCGGCCGCGCTGCCGAAGACGAGGCCCAGCGCATCGGCCTTGTCCACGTTTGCTCCGCCCTTGCCGAGCGCGACCACGAGTTCGACTTCGTGGTGGAGATCTTCGGTCCGCGACGGGAAGGGCAGCACGCCGCCCGCCACCGCCGCGTCGGCCGGCTTGGTGAAGAAGAAGGGCGGCTCCGCATCGGGATCGTGCCCCATCTCGCGCGCATGCTCGGCATAGTTGCGGCCGACGCAGAAGATGCGCCGCACGGGAAAGCGTGCCAACTCCCCGGCAATTTCGATGCTGGGCTGGGTGAGGGTCGGCACGTCCATCTTACGCTTACTCCGCCGCTACGGCCGTCTCCTCGTCCGATAGCGGATGCGCCAGCCGTGTCACCATTTCCTTCGGGCAGACCTGCCAGATGCGTGCACGCCAGTGGCCCCAGTCGGCCAGCACGGTGTGCGCCCACTTGCTGTCGGTGCGCTGGGCATGCTCCTCGATCAGCGTCTTGCAGACGCCTTCCCAATGGGCCGAGGCGAAGCGCTGCCAGAGGATGCTCTCCGGATTGGCATGCTGCTCGAAGCGGCCGTCCTCGTCGAGGATGAAGGCCATGCCGCCCGTCATGCCGGCGCCGAAATTCTCGCCGACCGATCCGAGGATCACGGCGGTGCCGCCGGTCATATATTCGCAGCCGTTGGCGCCGCAGCCCTCGATCACGACGTTGGCGCCCGAGTTGCGCACCGCGAAGCGCTCGCCCGCCTGGCCCGCCGCGAACAGCGAGCCGGAGGTCGCACCGTAAAGCACGGTGTTCCCGATGATCGCGTTGCGCCGGCTTTCCAGCGGCGAGGAGACGGTGGGGCGCACCGCGATGATGCCGCCCGAAAGACCCTTGCCGACATAATCGTTGGCATCGCCGAACACCTCCAGCGTCACGCCCTTGCACAGAAAGGCGCCGAGCGACTGGCCGGCCGAGCCGCGCAGGCGGACATGGACATGCCCGTCCGCCAGAGTGCTCATCCCGTATTTGGCGGTGATCTCGGCGGAGAAGCGTGTACCAACCGCGCGGTGCGTGTTGCGCACCGAATAGGTGAGCTGCATCTTCTCGCGCCGCGCGAAGACGGGGGCCGCATCGCGGATCATCTGCGCGTCGAGGCTGTCGGGCACCTCGTTGCGATTGCCCTCGACATTGTAGCGGCGCAGGTGATCCGGCGCATCCACCTTGGCGAGGATCGGGTTCAGATCGAGGTCGTCGAGATGCTCGGAGCCGCGGCTCACCTGGCGGAGCAGCTCGGTACGGCCGATGATCTCGTCGAGCGAGCGGACGCCGAGGCGGGCGAGGATCTCGCGCACCTCCTCGGCGATGAAGGTCATCAGGTTGATCACCTTCTCGGGCGTGCCGACGAACTTCTCGCGCAGCTTGGCGTCCTGAGTGCAGACACCGACCGGGCAGGTGTTCGAATGGCACTGGCGGACCATGATGCAGCCCATCGCCACCAGCGACAGCGTGCCGATGCCGAACTCCTCGGCGCCGAGGATCGCGGCGATGACGATGTCGCGTCCCGTCTTGAGGCCGCCGTCGGTGCGCAGCTTCACCTTGTGGCGCAGGCCGTTGAGGGTGAGCACCTGGTTGGCTTCGGTGAGGCCCATCTCCCACGGCGTGCCGGCATATTTCACCGACGTCTGCGGCGAGGCGCCCGTGCCGCCGACATGGCCGGCGATCAGGATCGCGTCGGCATGCGCCTTGGCGACGCCCGCCGCGATCGTGCCGATGCCGGCGGACGACACCAGCTTCACGCACACGCGGGCGCGCGGGTTGATCTGCTTGAGGTCGTAGATGAGCTGCGCCAGATCCTCGATCGAATAGATGTCGTGATGCGGCGGCGGTGAGATCAACGTCACGCCCGGCGTCGAGTGCCGCAGCTTGGCGATGAACTCGGTGACCTTGAAGCCGGGGAGCTGGCCGCCTTCGCCGGGCTTGGCGCCCTGCGCGACCTTGATCTCCAGCTCCTCGGCGGATCCGAGATACTCGGCCGTCACGCCGAAACGGCCCGACGCCACCTGCTTGATGACCGAGTTGGCATTGTCGCCATTCTCATAGGGCGTGTAGCGGCTCTTGTCCTCGCCGCCCTCGCCGGAGACGGCCTTGGCGCCGATCCGGTTCATCGCGATGGCGAGCGTCTCGTGCGCCTCCGGGGAGAGCGCGCCGAGCGACATGCCCGGCGTCACGAAGCGCTTGCGGATCTCGGTGATCGCCTCGACCTCGTCGATGCTGATCGCCTCGCGCGCCCAGTTGAACTCCAGCAGGTCGCGCAGATAGACCGGCGGCAGATCGCGCACCCCGCGCGAGAATTGCAGGTAGGTCGAATAGCTGTCGGTGCCGACCGAGGTTTGCAGCAGGTGCATCAGCGTCGCCGAATAGGCATGCGTCTCGCCGCCCGCGCGCTGGCGATAGAAGCCGCCGATCGGCAGAGTCGCCACCGCCGCATCGAACGCCTTCTCATGCCGCTCGACCGCGTTGACCTTGAGCGAGGCATAGCCTTCGCCGGAGATCTTCGCGGGCATCCCCGGAAAGAGATCGTTGCACAGTGCGCGCGACAGCCCCACCGCCTCGAAATTGTAGCCGCCGCGATAGGAGGAGATCACCGCGATCCCCATCTTCGCCATGATCTTGAGCAGGCCGTCGTCGATCGCCTTGCGGTAGCGGGCGATGCACTCCTCCAGCGAGCGCTCGCCGAACAGGCCGCGCGACTGGCGATCGGCGATCGAGGCCTCGGCCAGATAGGGCGTCACCGTCGTCGCGGCGACCCCGATCAGCACCCGAAATAATGCGTGTCGAGGCACTCGGCCGAGCGCACGTTGATCGACGCGTAGGAGCGCAGGCCCCGGCGGACGAGGTGCGTGTGCACGGCGGCGGCGGCGAGCACCATCTGGATCGCGCACTTGTCCGGCCCGACATGCTCGTCGGTGAG
>BACX01000488.1 GCA_000333335.1 Sphingomonas-like bacterium B12
TGGACGGAGAGGCCGGCTTGTCGGTGAGGCGAAGCCCTGCGAGGCTTCCGTCGAACAGCGAGACGTGCGTCGCCTCGGCATTGGCGGGGAGCGTGTCGGCGTCCACCGCGAAGCCGTGGTTCATGCTGGTGATCTCGACGCGACCCGCGCCCTCGACCGAACCGACGCGCTTCACCGGATGGTTCGCGCCGCGATGGCCCTGGTGCATCTTGTAGGTCTTCGCGCCCACCGCCAGCCCCAGCATCTGGTGGCCGAGGCAGATGCCGAAGATCGGCTTTCCCACTTCCAGCAGCTTCTGGATCACCGGCACGGCATATTCGCCGGTCGCGGCGGGATCGCCGGGGCCGTTGGAGAGGAACACGCCGTCCGGCTCGTGGCGCATCACGTCCTCGAAGCTGGCGGTCGCTGGCACCACCGTCACCCGCGCGCCGGCGGCGACGAGATTGCGCAGGATGTTGCGCTTGAGCCCGTAGTCGATCGCGACGACGTGGGGGGCATCGGCCTTCGCCTCGTCCACCTTGTAGCCTTCGCCCAGCGTCCACAGGCCGTCGCCCCACTGGTAGCTCTGGAGCGCGGAGACATGCTTCGCCAGATCCATCCCCTCCAGACCCGGCCAGGCCTTGGCCTGCTCGATCAAAGCGGGGATGTCGAACTTGCCGTCCGGATCGTGCGCGATCACGCCGTTGGGGGCGCCGTTCAGGCGGATCGATCGGGTCAGCGCGCGGGTGTCGATGCCCGAAAGCCCGATACGGCCGTTCGCCTTCAGCCACTCGTCGAAACGCTGGGCGGCGCGGAAGTTGGACGGCGCCGTAACATCCTCGCGCACCACGCAGCCGAGCGCGTGGGCGTTGGTCGCCTCGATATCCTCGCCATTGGCGCCGACATTGCCGATGTGCGGGAAGGTGAAGGTGATGATCTGCTTCTCGAAGCTCGGATCGGTCATCGCCTCCTGATAGCCGGTCATCGCGGTGTGGAAGCAGACCTCGCCCACCGCCGCGCCGACCGCGCCGAAGCCGCGCCCGAACAGCACCACGCCGCTCGCCAGAACCAGAACGCCGGTCGCTCCATCGGGGACGCGCGCATTCGTATCGGCCATCGGCTGGCTCTCCTTGGGTGGTGGACGGGTGGTTAAACGGGCGGCGTCCTAGGGGGGCTGCTGTGCCGGGTCAATCTAGTAAGTTCGGCCGCTCTCCGCTATAGGTCCGCCTTTCCGATTTCTGCCGGGTTCCCATGATCAGAGACGACATCAAGACCGCCCTCGTGACGGCCATGAAGGCCCGCGAGGCCGAGAAAACCGCCGCTATCCGCCTGATCCAGAGCGCGATCAAGAACCGCGACATCGAGGCGCGCACCGGCGGCGCGCCGCAAGACGACGACGCGCTGGTGGTCGAAGTGCTCAACAAGATGGCCAAGCAGCGCCGCGAATCGATCGAGATGTACGAGAAAGGCAACCGCCCCGAGCTGGCGGCGGCCGAGGCGAACGAGCTGGCGGTGATCGAGGGCTTCCTGCCCAGGCGCATGTCCGACGAGGAAACCGTCGCCGCGATCGACGCGATCAAGGCGGAGATCGGCGCCGAGGGGCTGAAGGACATGGGCAAGGTGATGGCCGAGCTGAAGGCGCGCCACGCCACCAGCCTCGACATGGCCAAGGCGAGCAGCTTGGTGAAGGCGCGGCTGGCGGGGTGAAACCGAAAAGCCCCTCCCTTTCAAGGGAGGGGTTGGGGTGGGTGATGGCGCTTCGGATCAACGCAAGGATCGAGGGACACGCCCGCAAGATGCGGAGCGAACCGACCGAGTCCGAGGCGCGGCTATGGCAAGCGCTCAGAGCTTCGCAACTGGGCGGATACAAATTCAGCAGCCAGATCGTGATCGACGGCGCCCTTTGCGATTTCGTCTGCCGGGCGAAGACTCTGATCGTCGAAGTGGATGGCGATACGCATGTGGAGGAGGCGGATCAGTTGCGCAACGCGCGCTTGGCACAATCCGGCTACCGCACTCTTCGGGTCACCAATCGCGACGTCATGGATAATCTCGAAGGCGTGCTGACGGTAATCCTCTCAACGCTTTC
>BACX01000487.1 GCA_000333335.1 Sphingomonas-like bacterium B12
CGCGCGGGTGAACTGGGCGCCGGACGGCCGGACGCTCTACGTCCAGCGCGAGACGCGCGACCAGAAGCGGATCGACATGCTGGCGGTCGATCCCGCGACGGGCGCGGCGAAGGTGCTGTTCTCCGAAACATCGAAGACCTG
>BACX01000486.1 GCA_000333335.1 Sphingomonas-like bacterium B12
GAATTCGTCTTCCTGGTGCTCGCCATCCTGCTGAGCGTCGGCGCCGGCGTGGCCTACTGGGTGTCGCGCGCCACCGTCCTGACCATCGCGGTCGCTCCCAAGGACGGGACGGAGCCGGCGCTGATCCAGGCCTACGCGGATGCCCTGGCCAAGCGCCACAAGGAGATTCGCCTCAAGATCATACCCTTCGACGACGTGCGCGACAGTGCCGAGGCGCTGCGTGACGGGCGGGTCGATCTGGCGATCGTACGCCCGGACGTCGAACTCCCCGACAATGGCCTGCGAGCCCGACGGTGCTGTCGGTGATGAGCGCGGGCGCGGCGGACAGGCGCCCGAACCAGAACAGGTTGGTGGCGACCGCGATCATCTTGAGCAGGATCCAGGCGCCTATAGCCCCGCCGGAACCGACCACGACCGCCATGGCCGCCAACAGCAACATGCGCGCATCGACGCTGTGATCGGCAAGCGGGCGCCGGACGAAATGGTCGGAATTGATCGCTGTCACTACGAGTCCCAAAAAAATGTGCGAGCCAGATATATCGCATACCGATATAGAACAAGGCGCGACATCGATGGTTGGAGCGCGGACGATATCTCCGGAGACATGGTGTGTCGACCGGAGCATCAGCGGAGGAGATACGGAATGAGGGCTGCCAGCATCCTGGAGACGATCGGAGAAACGCCTCACGTCCGCTTCGCCCGCATGTTTCCCGACGTCGAAGTGTGGATAAAATCGGAGCGCGCCAATCCCGGTGGCTCGATCAAGGATCGCATCGCCCTTGCCATGGTCGAGGACGCCGAGCGGACGGGAAAACTCCGGCCGGGCGGTACGATCATCGAGCCGACCAGCGGAAACACCGGGATCGGCCTCGCCATGGTGGCGGCCGTCAAAGGCTACCGGCTCATTCTCGTCATGCCCGAAAGCATGTCGATCGAGCGCCGCCGCCTGATGCTCGCTTATGGCGCTACGTTCGATCTCACCCGGCGCGAACAGGGCATGAAGGGGGCCATTGAGCGTGCCGCCGAGCTCGCCAGGTCAATCGACGGCGCCTGGATCCCCGGCCAGTTCGAGAATCCGGCGAATATCACTGTTCACGCCCGCACCACGGCGCAGGAGATACTGGACGATTTCCGTGACGATCCGCTGGATTTCCTGATCACCGGTGTCGGGACCGGCGGACACATCACAGGCGTAGCGCAGGTGTTGAAACCAGTTTGGCCAGATCTGAAAGTCTTCGCCGTGGAGCCGACCCTGTCGCCGGTCATCTCCGGCGGCCAGCCCGGTCCCCACCCGATCCAGGGGCTCGCGGCCGGTTTCATTCCCGCCAACCTGCACACGCGGCTCCTCGATGGCGTGATCACGGTCGAGGCGGCCGCCGCCAAGGAGATGGCGAGGCGCTCGGCGCGGGAGGAAGGGGTACTGGTCGGAATCTCGTCCGGCGCGACGCTTGCGGCCATCGACCAGAAGATTTCGGAGGTGGGAGGGAATGCCAGGATATTGGGTTTCAACTACGACACCGGAGAGCGCTATCTCTCGGTCCCGGATTTTCTGCCAGGAGCGGAGCAAATATAGGCTCGATATTTCGCGCCATCGCTCTCCGCTCGCGGGGATCGGCGCCTGAGTTGTCTTTTCGCGCTCCCGCAGCATAGATCGCAAGGCTGATCGGGAACCGAGTTTTGGTCGATGCGGCATGCTCTGTCGCGTTTGGGAGCGGGCTAATAGAATGGATGGTATGAAGAGCGCGCTGTCCGACAGGCAGGCGTTATGGGCTTTTGTGCTGGGTTGCCTAGCGGTGACGGCGGGCGTCTGCGCCCACCTGCCGATGTTCGCCATGGCGCGCGGGATGCACTACCACCTCGCGGGCATGCCGATGACCAGCCTGATGATCGGCGGCATGGGCCTGATCCTGGGCGGACTCGGCGTTGCCGTCTATGGCCTGCTGCCCCGCAACCTGAGCACGCATCGTCTGTCGACCGCCAACATCGTCGTGTCTGCGCCGGAAGATGCGCCTCTCGGCCTCTCCCACTTCGCGCTGATGCTGGTCCTCGTGATCGCGCTTGTGGTCGACGTGATGAAGCCTGCCGCATTGGGTTTTGCGGTGCCGGGCATGAAGAGCGAATATGGCGTGGCGAAATCCACCGCATCCCTCGTCGCCTTCTTCGCGCTCGTGGGCACGGTCGTCGGTTCCGTTGTCTGGGGTTTACTGGCCGACATCTATGGTCGCAAGGCGACGATCCTGCTGTCCGCGGTCTTCTTCGTGGGCACGGCGATCTGCGGCGCGATGCCGAGCCTCGCGTGGAACATCGGCATGTGTTTCATGATGGGCGCGGCCGCCGGCGGCATGCTCCCGGTCACCTATGCGCTGCTCGCCGAGATGATGCCGACCCGGCACCGGGGATGGGCGCTGGTCGTGGACGGTGGCCTCGGCGCCGTCGGAGGCTATTTCGCGGCGAGCGGCGCGTCCGCACTGTGGCAAGCCACCTACAGCTGGCGCATCCTGTTCCTGCTCAACTTGCCGACGGGCCTACTCCTCGTTCTGCTGGGCGTGTTCATTCCTGAATCGGCGAAGTTCCTGATCGCCCGTGGGCGGACCGACGAAGCCGAGGCCGTGATGCGGCGCTTCGGAGCGACCGCTCGACGTGTCAGAGCGGAACCCGATCCCGAACGCACCGCTTACCAGGCACTGACCGGCCTCCACCTTTGGGGCAAACTCTGTGCACTCAGCCTAGCGGCCTTGTGCTGGGGCCTGATCAATTTCGGGCTCATGCTCTGGTTGCCCGGCGATCTGCAGGAGAAAGGCTATTCGGTCACCGTCGCGAGCGCATTGCTCGCCAAGTCTGCCCTGATCTCGTTCCCGACCGTCTTCCTCTGCGCGTTCCTCTACAGTCGCTGGAGCACCAAATGGTCGTTGGTGACGATGATCGCGATCACCATGGTTGGGCTGGCGCTGATCCTGCGCCTTGAACTTGTAGACCGTGGCGACCCGGTTTTGCCCGTGGCATTGTTGATCGTGGGTTCGAACGGTGTTCTCGCAATCCTGTTGCCTTATTCAGCCGAGAGCTTCCCGATGGCTGTACGGGGACGCGCCACGGGCTGGGTGGCTGCCTGCACCAAGGCGGGCGGCGTCGGTGCGCAAGCGCTGACTCTAGAGGATCCCCGGGACCGAGCTC